>JAPLRA010000022.1 GCA_026399445.1 Sulfuritalea sp. | reverse complement strand
TTTCGATTGGCGACTTTCAACACATGCAAAACCATCTGCTCAACACCGCGGCCTCGGACAAGGGCCGCAAGCTGCTCTCGCGTCTTTACCTTGATGGCTTCACCATCGGCAGCCCCAGTCTGTATGACGGTGTGGCGCGCATGATGCGCGCCTTCGGCGAAGCCTGAACGCACGATGCGCTGGCTTTTCAACCTGTCCTTCCGCCACAAGATTCCCTTGTGGACCTCGTTCCTGATCAGCTTTTCGATTTTTGTGGTCGGCGCCGCGCTGATGACGCGGGCCTACGAGGACATGAAACGCGCCGTGGTGATCAGCGCCGACAATCTCGGACACACGCTGGCCAACACAGTCGCTCCGACGCTGCTGCACGACGACGTCTGGCGCGCCTTCGAAATAGTGCGTTCGCCGATACGCGCCGAATCCGCGCGCACCCCGGTCCAGGTCGATGCCGTGGTGGTTCTCGGACGCGACCACAGGGTCTTCGTTTCCAGCCACCCCGACACGCTACCCATGCTCAGCGAGACTGCGGCGCTGGGCAGCGACTGGCTGCAACTGGCCGCACAACTCAGCGCCCCGACTGGAAACAAGTGGCCGCTGGTGCTGGAGCCGGACAATTCAAGCTATCTCTACCTAACCCTGCCCATCGCCGACAAGGACGCCCAACTGGGGCATCTGGTCCTGCGCTATTCAAAATCGGTGTTCCACCCCTGGTTCATCGACACAATCTGGCAGGGACTGGGCATTGGCCTGCTGGTTCTGGCCGTGCTGATTCCGATCAACTGGTACTGGGGCAGCCGCATGGCCAAGCCGCTGGTCGATCTGGCGCAGCGCATGGGCATGATGCCGGAAACCGTGCCGCAACCGCTGCCCCCCGATCTGTACCCCTACCATGACGAACTCGGCCAGCTGTTCCATGCCTACGACCGCATGGTGCTGGCGCTGCGCGACAAGGCCGCGCTGGAAAATGAAATGGTCAAGTCGGAGCGCCTGGCGGCGATCGGCCAGCTCACCGCCGGCATCGCTCACGAAATCAACAACCCGTTGGCAGGACTGATTACCGTGGTCGATACCCTCAAGCTGCGCCGCGATCTCGATCCGCGCGTGTTGCGCAACCTGGAACTGATCGATCGCGGCCTGATGCAGATTCGCGATACCGTCGCCGCGCTGCTGGTGCAGACCAAGGTACAAGCTCGGCCGCTGAACCAGCACGATCTTGACGATATCCATACCCTTATCCAGCCGCAGGTCGGTGCGCGGCGCATCCGTCTGGACTGGTCGGCCAACGCCCGCCAGCCTGGTGCGCCAGATCCTGATCAACCTGTTGCTCAACGCCGTGCAGGCGGCGGCCGAGGGCGGCCACGTCAGCCTTTGGCTGGGGAGGAAAGGCGGCTCCGAATCCCGCCTGTCGATCGTGGTCCGCAACGACGGCGCCCTGCTCAGTGATGAGCAGCTGGCCCATCTGTTCGAGCCCTTCGCCTCAACGCGTGCCAGTGGCCACGGTCTCGGCCTCTGGGTGACCTACCAGATCGTGACCCAACTGGAAGGTCGAATTTCCGCCCGGAATGTCGACGATCAGGTCGAGTTCGTAGTCACCCTGCCTCTTGGAGAAACCCCATGCAACACCGCATTGCCCTGATCGAGGACGACCCCATCATCGGCGAGGCGCTGTCGGAGCGGCTCGACTTCGAGGGTTTCGCCTGCGACTGGTATCGCGATGGCAAGTCGGCCCGGCGCGGCCTCGGCCAGAGGCGCTACAGCGTGGTGGTGAGCGACATCAACCTGCCGG
>JAPLRA010000251.1 GCA_026399445.1 Sulfuritalea sp. | reverse complement strand
GTCAGCGTCTACAGTCAAGGTGATCAAGCCCTATTCGACCGGTGACCTGGAAGCCATGGCGGACTATATGGCGCAACTCGAGCCGCCGAAAAAATAGCGTGCCGACTTGGGCAGGGCGTTTAAGCCCTGATTAAGCGGACCTGCCCATACTACGCAGTTTCTGCAACGAGGCTTGCCATGATCTATTCGCCATCCGCCTGGCGATATCTCTTTCTTTTCGTCGTCGTTTTGCCATTTGCTGTCGCAGCCCGCGAGGATGCCTGGCAACCGCGTGAAGACAATGCCGCGTGGCGCGTGGAATGCAGCGGATGCCACATCGCATTCCCGCCTGCACTGCTGCCGGCGGATGACTGGCTGGACATCATGTCACGGCTGGACAAGCATTACGGTGTGGATGCCAGCCTGGAACCGAAACTGAGCCGGGAGATCGCGGCTTACCTGGAACGCAACGGGGCAAGGAGCCGCATGTTCGGCAGCCGCGAAGAAATCCCCCGCATAACCACCGCCGACTGGTTCGCCGGCAAGCACCAGGGCGCCATCCGCCTCTGGCGCAAGGGAAAGGTAAAGAGCTTGGTCGACTGCGCTGCGTGCCACAAAGGGCCAGACATCGAGAAAATGATCGGGAAATGAACCGGGTTCTGCCCACGATCAAATTCGACCGGCTGGAGTGGCGGGTTGAACCAAAATCAGTAAACTGCCGCACAAAGTCTATGCGTATGGCATCACCAATGACCGGAGCTGCGTACGGGCCTTCAGGGCGAGAATTTCGCTAAAGCATAGCGAATGGCGGCTCCCGGTTTCCTCGACCGTCGGCCCTGGGCACGGAGCACTCACTGGCGAGTGGCTGCTACGGGGTAGAGAAAATCGATGGCAGCTTTCTGGCGGCGATTTTTGAACAGACCGCTACTACGCTTATTGCTGCCATTTCATCATCGATAACTTGACGCCGACGTCAGTAGTCGGCGAGCGCTCAAGCCAAACTGTGGTGCAGTGCTGTAGCGCAGTGCTTGACCACACCGTTGGAATGGATGACACTCGCGAGGCATTAGTTGGTAACAGAACACCAATAACACGAGCTCAAAAGTGTCGGCGGCTAAAAAGGGGAGGCAAGCTAGATGAACACAGTGTTTTGTTTGCGGTCACGTGTTTTTCGTATGCTGCTACTCTCGCTGGTATTGGCATCCTCACAATGCTTTGCTCAGCTATTTCCTGTTCCTGTGCTTGATAAGGATTCGTCAGAGCCAACGATGACGTTTCTATACGAAGCAAAGGAAGCGAAGGGGACGCTGATATTTATTGTGGGAGGGGAGGGGCATGTTGGCGTTAAGCCCAACTGGGATGCGTCGCATGGATACTTTTCGCGCTATCACTTCAACACGATGCTGCAGACACTCAGCGACCCCAAGTCTTCATCTGGCTTCTTCAATGTCGTGATCTATGACAATCCCAAGCCGTTTCCAATCCAGGGCGGTGCAGGAAGAACCAGCTGGTCAGCTATGAGAGCAGGCTCTGAGCACCTTGAAAGAATCGAGAGCGTTGTTCAGTTCTATAGGGACAAGCTGAAAAAGCCCGTCTGGTTAATGGGGCACAGCTTGGGCTCGATCAGCATCACGAAGTTCTCAGACTATCTGCGCGACAACAAGAAGGAAGATCTAGTTGCTGGCTATGTTTATAGCGCTGCCGTTGATGGAACGTCATTTGAGTACGACAAGCTGAAAGTGCCAGTACTTGTTATCCATCATGAGTCGGACGGATGCAATAGTACGCCGCTGAGAAATGCAGAGAAGGTCTATGGCAAGTTGAAAGATGCCGGCAACACGAAAACGGAGTTTTTCGTGGTCAAGGGAGGTAGTGCAGAGCAAAAGGATGCTTGCTACTCCGGATACCATATGTACTTTGGCGCTGGCAGCGAAGTCGCGAAGGCGATGGATCAATTTCTGTCAAAGCACGCTGCTGCTCGCTAATGGCCTGGAAGGTGTCGGATTAACCGGCGCCTTGCCCAACGCTCGACATGCTGCCAACGGCTGGTGTAGTTCTTGGATTCAACGGGTGGATGCAACACTCTTTCTGCTTACGCAGTTTCTAGTGTGTTGCATCGGCGGTTGAATACAAGCCGGAAACCTGACCCATAGAGTTCCCCACAACGACCCCTGAACTGGTGGTGGCGTCCGGTCCTGCATGGCCTATCGACCGGCGCCGTACCGCCAACGCCGACTCTTACCCTGCCGCGCTTCTACCGCGTGCTACCATGCCGCGCCCGCCATGTCCGATCTTGACCGCATCTTCGCCCCCGAGGGGCCGCTCGCCGCCGCCGTGCCAGGCTTTCGCCCACGGCCGCAGCAGTTGGAGATGGCGCAGCGCATTGCCGCGGCGATCGCGGGCAACAAGGCGCTGGTGACGGAGGCCGGCACCGGCACCGGCAAGACCTTCGCCTACCTCGTGCCGGCGCTGCTTTCGGGCGGCAAGGTGATCGTTTCTACCGGCACCAAGACGCTGC
>JAPLRA010000157.1 GCA_026399445.1 Sulfuritalea sp. | reverse complement strand
CCGCTGATGACCCGCATCAAGCCGGGTGCCGTTCGTATCAAGACGCCTGGTGACAAGGAAGAGCTGATTTTTGTTGCCGGCGGCTTGCTTGAAGTGCAGCCGGGCTTGGTCACTGTATTGGCGGACACTGCAATCCGAGGCGCCGATCTCGATCAGGCGAAGGCGATGGAGGCGAAAAAATTGGCCGAGGAAGCAATGGTCAATCGTGGCTCCGAAATGGACTACGCCCGCGCCCAGGTCGAACTGGCCGAAGCCATTGCGCAGCTTGCAGCGATTGATCGTTTGCGCAAGCAACGCCATTGACGCCGCGATCGACTTTGCAAAAAAGGCAGCTTAGGCTGCCTTTTTTGCTTGTGCAGCAAACTTCTGTTTCTGCACGGCGAGCCAATCACTGCGCCCTTGGCATGACCACGGATTGAATGTAGACTGGACTGTCCAGTCCAACGTTCATTCCTATGGCCCTGCTTGCTGATCACGATCCGACCGATTGCCGTTCGCGCCTGATCCAGGCTGCGACCGAAGTCTTCATTGATGAAGGCTATCGTGCCAGTATTGAGAGTGTCGCGGTGCGCGCCGGGGTGGCGCGGCAGACCCTGTACAACCACTTTCCATCAAAAGCCGAACTGTTTGGCGAGGTCATCAAGCTAGTTACGGCGGCGCTGTTGATAGCGTTGGATGGCAACGACCAAGGCCTGCGTGAGCGCTTGCTTCGTTTCGGTATAGCCTTCCGCGCCAAGGCGCTGAGCGTCGAAGGGTTGGGCTTCTACCGCGCTCTGGTGGCTGAAACAAAACGCTTCCCTGAACTTGCTGCCACCTTCTACCGCACCGGTCCGGCACAAACGGCTGCGCGCCTGCGCGAAGTTCTTAAGGAAGCCATGGACTGTGGTGAGTTGCGACCTGCCGATGCGGATTTTGCCAGCGTTACTTTGCTGTCCATGTTGGTCGGTGCCGAGCGCAGCCACTACCTGCTTTCCGGCGAACCGCCGCCGGAACCTGATCCCGCTAGGGTTGCCCAGATCGTCGATTGCTACCTGCGAGCTTTTGCACCCGAAGCTTCCCCTTTCTATCCCGTACCCCAACGGAGCGCTCCATGAGAACAGCCATCCCTCTGCTATTGCTTGCATTTCTGGCCGCTTGCGGCGATGGCGAGAAAAAAGGCCCGCCGACAGCCGGGCCCGGCGGCGGCATGCCGCCTCCCGAAGTGGACGTGATCGTTGTCGCCAGCGCCAGTGCAACTGTGACTCAGGATTTGCCAGGCCGTCTGCAGGCGGTGCGTTCCGCGCAAGTAAGGGCTCGCGTTGAAGGTGTTGTGGAGAAGCGCTTGTTCACCGAAGGCACCGACGTAGTGGCTGGCACACCACTCTTCCGGATCGACGCTCGCACCTATCAGGCACAGGCTGCGTCCGCCGCCGCCGACCTTGCCGCGGCGCAGGCCGTGTTCGCCCGCTACAGGCCGTTGCTCGATATCAAGGCCGTCAGTCAGCAGGAATTTGATGCCGCTGAGGCGCGCGTCAAGCAGGCCGAGGCCGCGTCGGCGAAGGCACGGCTGGACCTCGAAAACGCCGTGCCGCCAGCGCCGATTTCCGGCCGCATCGGCCGAGCACTGGTTACCGAAGGAGCGCTGGTCGGTCGTGGCGAGGCAACCCATCTGGCCACCATCGAACAACTCGACCCGATCCGCGTCGAATTTTCACAATCCTATTCTGATCTGTTGCGCTTGCAACAAGCAGTCAGGAGCGGCAAGCAGAAGAAGGCCGATTCGGCAAAGGTCGAACTGGTTCTCGAGGACGGTTCGCTCTATCCGGAGAAAGGCCGGCTTCAATTTACCGATCTGGCGGTCGACCCGAACAGTGGCGCCGTCCTCTTGCGCGCCGAGTTTCCCAACCCGCGGCGCGATCTGCTGCCCGGTACGTTTGTGCGCATCCGTTTCCCGCAGGCACAACTGGACGCCGCCATCCGGGTGCCGCAGCGCGCCGTTCAGGGTGGGGCTCAGGGACAGTCCGTCATGACCGTCGACGCCGAAGGCAAGGTCGTCCCGCGGCCGGTCAAGACCAGCACCATGTCAGGTGGCGACTTCATCGTTGACGAAGGGCTGAAAGGCGGCGAGCAGGTCATCATCAATGGCCTGCAGAAAGCCAGACCGGGTGCCGTCGTCAAGCCGGTACCCTGGACCCCGGGTGCCCCGCTGATGGCACCGACCGGAGCCCAGCCGGCGGCTCCAGGCGCGCCGCCAGCCCCCGCCGCCAAGCCGAACGAAGAAAAGAAGTAAGCCATGATCCCAAGATTCTTCATCGACCGGCCGATTTTCGCCTGGGTCATTGCGATCATCATCGTGCTTGGCGGGATGCTTGCCCTGCGTCAGTTGCCGGTGGCGAGTTACCCGGCTGTGGCTCCGCCTGCGTTGGCCATCAGCGTCAATTACCCGGGTGCTTCAGCCACGGTGATCGAGGAAACTGCGGTCGCGCTGATCGAACAGGAACTCAACGGCATCGAGAACCTGCTCTACATGGATTCCGCCTCCGAGCAGAACATCGGCACCATCACCCTGACCTTCCAGGCCGGCACCAATCTCGATTTGGCCTCGGTGGAAACGCAGAACCGCATCAAACGCGCCGAGCCGCGCCTGCCCGAAGACGTGCGGCGACTGGGTATCACGGTGGTCAAGTCAGCTCGCAATTACCTGATGTTCATCTCCCTGTTCGCCCCGGACAAATCGCTGGACAACGTCGCCCTCGGCAGCTACGCCGCCGCGAACGTGCTGGAAAGCATTCGCCGTACGCCGGGCGTCGGCGAAGCCATTCTGTTCGGCACCGAGTACTCGATGCGCCTGTGGATCAAGCCCGAACGCTTGCAAGCCTTTGGCCTCACCCCGGGCGACGTGGCGAAGGCGGTGCGCGCACAGAACGCGCAGATTGCCACCGGCGAGCTGGGGCAGGTTCCGGCCGTCCCTGGACAGGAATACGCGGCGACAATCATCACCCAAGGCCGCTTGTCCACCCCGGAGGAGTTCGGCAACGTCATCATCCGCAGCGACGCGGGCGGTGCCACGGTGCGGGTGAAAGATGTCGCTCGCGTTGAACTTGGTGCGCAGGATTACAACATCGCCGCCCGTGTCGATGGCCAACCGACGGCAGCGATTGCCGTGCGCATGGCTCCGGGTGCCAACGCCCTTGACACAGCGAAGGCGGTCAACGCCAGAATGACCGAACTGGCGAAATATTTCCCGCCCAACATCTCCTGGATGGTGCCCTACGATACTTCAACCTTCGTCGATATCTCAATCCGCGAGGTGGTCAAGACGCTGATCGAGGCCATGGTCCTGGTAGTGCTGGTGATGTATCTGTTCCTAGAGAACGTGCGCGCCACCTTCATTCCGACAGTCGTCGTGCCGGTGTCCCTGTTTGGCGCGTTGATCGGCCTCTATCTGCTTGGCTATTCGATCAACGTCCTGACTCTGTTCGCCATGGTGCTGGCCATCGCCATCGTCGTGGACGATGCCATCGTCGTGATCGAGAATGTTGAGCGCATCATGAGCGAGGAAGGCCTCAATCCGCGCGATGCGACGCGCAAGGCGATGGGCCAGATCATCAATGCCATCATCGCCATCACTGTGGTGCTGACCGCAGTATTCGTGCCCTTGCTTTTCTTCGGTGGCTCCGTGGGTGCGATCTATCGGCAGTTCGCCGTGACGCTGATCCTGACCATGGGCTTTTCGGCCTTCATGGCGCTGACGCTGACTCCGGCACTCTGTGCGACGCTGCTCAAGCATGAAGAGGGCAAGGACGACGTGATGCCGTCGACCGGTTTTTTTGGCTGGTTCAACCGATTCTTCGCTGCCACCGTAGGGCGCTACATCGGCGCCACTCGGCGGATGCTGGGCAGGCCTCGGCGTTGGCTGATCGCCTATGCGATGATCTTGGCGGCGACGGGCTGGTTGTTCACCAAGCTGCCCGGGAGCTTCCTGCCGAGCGAAGACCAGGGCTACTTCCTCAGCATTGTCCAGTTGCCCGCGGGCGCGACACGCGAGCGCAGCCTCGAAGTTCTCAGTACCGTCGAGCAGCACTACATGGCGCAGAAGGAAGTCGCCCATGTCATCGGCGTTCTCGGCTTCTCATTCTTCGGACGCGGCCAGAATGCTGCCATCACCTTCGTCCGCCTGAAGAGCTGGGACGAGCGCCCGAACAAGGAAAACAGCGCGGAGTCGGTGGTGCAACGCGCCAACATGGCTTTCTTCCGCATCAAGCAGGCGATGATTTTCGCCATCAACGTGCCGCCGATTCCCGAACTGGCCGCTGTGGGCGGATTTGATTTTCGTCTGCAGGATCGCGGCGGCCTGGGTCGCGACAAGCTGCTCGAAGCGCGCAACATGGCGCTCGGCATGGCTGGCCAGAATCCCGCTCTCGCCGGCGTGCGTCCGGAAGGCCAGGAGGCCGCTCCGCAGGTATTCCTCACCGTCGACCGGATCAAGGCGCGGGCCCTCGGCATTGATCTGGGCGACCTCAACGACACTCTGCAGGCGACCTTGGGCACGGCGTATATCAACGACTTTGTGCGCCAGGGCCGCATCCTGCGGGTTCAAATGCAGGCCGAAGCCGATACCCGGCGAACGCCGGAGGACCTGCTGCGACTGCCGATCAAGAACGCGCGCGGCGACATGATTCCGCTCGCCGAAATCGCCACGGCAAAGTGGGTCATCGGCAATCCCAAGCTCGATCGCTACAACGGGCTGCCTTCGATGAAGATTGCCGGCAATCCGGCGCCCGGTCGTTCGACTGGCGAGGCTTTGCTGGCAATGGAGGAGGTGGCTGCCAAGCTGCCCGCCGGCATCGGTTTCGAATGGTCGGGCAGTTCCTACGAGGAGCGGCTCTCCGGCACGCAGGCGCCCTTCCTTTTTGCTGTTTCGCTGATCGTGGTCTTCCTCTGTCTCGCCGCGTTGTATGAGAGCTGGTCGATTCCCTTTGCCGTGATGCTGGTGGTGCCGCTGGGCATCTTCGGCGCCGTGCTGGCCGTCCATTTGCGGGGCCTGCCTAATGATGTGTATTTCAAGGTGGGCTTGATCGCCATCATCGGGCTATCGGCGAAAAACGCGATCCTGATCATCGAGTTCGCCCGCGAGCTGCAGGAGCAGGGCATGGATCTGATCGAGGCTACGCTCGAAGCCTGCCGCTTGCGCTTCCGGCCGATCCTGATGACCTCCATCGCCTTCATGTTCGGCGTACTGCCGCTGGCCGTGTCCACCGGCGCCGGCGCAAACAGCCGACATGCTTTGGGCACTGGCGTGATCGGTGGCATGTTTGCCGCCACGTTACTGGCGGTATTTCTGGTTCCGGTGTTTTTCGTCGTGGTGCGGCGCGTCTTTCCCGGCCATGCGCGGCATCGAGAGGAGAAGCACGATGCATAAGATAGTTCCTCTGTCGATTGTCCTTATCCTGGCGGGCTGCTCTTTCACGCCGGATTACCAGCGCCCGGAGGCGCCGGTGCCCGATGCCTGGCCGCCGCTGCGTGCCGCAGCGTCGCTGGGCGAGGCGACGAAGGGCCCGGCGATGCCAACCGACTGGCGCGCATTCTTCCCCGATCCGCGCCTGCAAGGGCTGATCGCTGCCGCGCTGGAACACAATCGCGATCTGCGCATCGCCGTCGGACGCGTGGATGAGGCGCGCGCGCTGGCCGGCATCGCCCGTGCCGATCGATTTCCGACCGTGGATCTTGCGACCCAGCGGACGGCGTCGTTGACGCCCGCCGATCTGTCCGCGACGGGTCGCCAGTTGAATAGCCAGCGCTACGATGTCAACCTGGGCGTGGTGGCCTTCGAGCTCGACTTCTGGGGTCGGGTCAAGAGTCTTGACGATGCCGGGCGAGCCAATTTCCTCGCCAGCGATTATGCGCGGCAGGCTTTCCGCCTGGCGTTGATCGTTGATGCCGCCAACGCTTATTTCAGTCTGCTGGAGCTTGGCGAACGTCTGGAACTGGCCCAGGCGACGATGAAAAGCCGCGAAGAAACTCGGGCGCTGGTCGGCCGTCGTCGTGATGTCGGGTTGGCGGGCGATCTCGACTACCTGCAGGCCGATGGAGCATTTCAGAGCGCGCGGGCGGAAACAGCGAGCTTGGCGCGTAGCCATGCGGCAGCCGAAAACGCTCTGCGTCTTCTGGTCGGTGCGTCGCCAAAAATCGCCGATGGTGGAAAATTGGCGCAAGCGGGCTTGATCGCTGATGCCGTTGTATTCCTCCCGGCGGATTTGCCTAGCGAGGTTCTGCTGGCCCGTCCCGACGTCCTGGCGGCCGAACAGAAGCTGATCGCTGCCAATGCAAATATCGGTGCCGCACGCGCGGCTTTCCTGCCGAAGATCGTGCTGACTGCGGCCGCAGGGGTCGCCAGCAAAGGCCTCTCGGGTTTGTTCGACGCGGGCAGCGGTGCCTGGAGCTTTGCCCCGGTTTTGCGTCTGCCGCTGTTTGATGGTGGGCGCACTACCGATAACGTCGACTTGGCAAAAGCCCGCAAGAATATCGCTGTGGCTGAATATGAGAGAGCCATCCAGCAGGCATTCCGCGAAATTGCCGATCTGCTTGCGGCCCGGGATCAGTTGGGCGAGCAGCTGCAGGCACAGGAAGCCAACGTCGCCGCCCAGAGCCAGCGACTGAAGATCGTAGACGCGCGCTACAAGGCGGGTGTTTCCAGCCATCTCGAACTGCTCGATGCCCAACGCGAACTGTTTGCCGCGCAGCAGTCGGCGCTGGCGATACGGCGCCAGTTGCTGTCGGCCGTCGCGAGCTTCTACAAGGCGCTGGGCAGCAGTACGACGGAAGAAGCCAAGCCCGCGGCCTGATCGACACCGTACTGATTGCAGACCGGGCATCGCGGGTCAGAACATCTTTTTAGCGGATCTGGCCTGATGCTTGCTGTAGGTCGAACACTCTCTTGTTTCGAGGCGTTCGATGATCAGTCAGGTGGATTTGGCCCGGTCGCTTGATGCGTTTGCACCACAATCTGCCGCCACGCCGGCAAGATCTTCCGAGCCCTTGCCGCCGGCCCGGGCGCCCGGCGAGCGGCCGGAAACAACTCCAGTTGTCAGTGATGTCAGCATCAGCGATGAGGGCATCCGCCGGTTGCAGCGCGAAGGGGAGCTTGAGCAGCAACAGGCGGCTACGCTCAAGGCCGTGAGCGAGGACGCCGAACTCGCCGCCCAAATGGCCCACGAGCTGGCATATCGCCGCGAGGTGATCGTGGTTCCTGCTACCGCTTACACCAACCTGGCGACCTCGCTGTATGTCAGCGGAACCTCGCCGGCAATCAATGCGACGAGCATTGCCAATGCCCAGTCCGAACTGGAGAAATCCCGGCTGGCGCGAATTGCCCTTTACGAACTGGAGAGTGGCAGGGGAACGCCGCCGGCGGAAATCTATAACCGGCTATTGGTGCTTGCTACGGCCCGCCCAGCCGGCTACAGCATTGCAATCGTCGCCTGACACTTGTTCGTAGCGCGCCTTGTCATCCGCAGCGGCGAGGTGAGCGTCTTTTGCTCGCCCGCCCGCTGCGCAGGGGCTTTATCATCCGCAGCGGCGAGGTGAGCGTCTTTTGCTCGCCCGCCCGCTGCGCAGGGGCTTTATCAGAGGCCCTTGCGCACGCTGATCACACCGCGAATCTGCCCTTCCGAGTAGCCGGTGGCCTTGTCGTTGGGGTAATGCTGGCCAATCGCGGCCTTGATGGCGGGGCTGAGCTGCTCGGCGGGACCATGACAGCTGAGGCACAGAGGCTGTACCGGCAAGGCTTTGACGAAACGGTATTCGTTGCCGATCCTCTCGCCCTTTTCCAGTTTGGCGGGCGCTTCGCCGGCCGCAGCACGTTTGTCGAAATCCTCCAGCGCGGCCTTTTCCCAGGCATCGGGAATGGCCCGTGCATCGTTCCGGGCCTTGAGGCTGACACGCTTGATTTTCCATCCGGTCTGCTGCGAGATCTCGCCGGCCATTCTCGGGGCCATGTCCTTGCACACGGGAATGGCGCCTTCGGGCCCGGACTTGGTGATTTCTTCCTGCAGGGCGACGATCAGCCTGGGCGGCAGAGTGGTCGCCACCTTGCGCGCTTCGCCCAGCAATGCTTCGTCGTTGGCGTACGCCAGGGGGGCGGCAAACGGAGTGATCAGTGCAGCCGCGACAAACAGAAACTTCTTCATGTGGAATTCCTCCCGGTGATCGAGGAGGCGATTGTGCCCAGCTTGGGGACGCCACGCCAATAGAAATCTTTCAGCCGGCGATCAATCCCGCCTCAACCTAGTTTCTCCAGCCGCTTTTCCAGCCGCGCCACGTCGTCGCGCAGGCGGTCGATGTCGGCCGAAAAGTCGGCGATGGCGATACGGCGTGCAATCATGGGCTGCTCTTCGGTGAAGTACTCGGCGAAATTTTCGGCGAAATTTTGCGCCGCTTGCTGCTGCCAGCCCGCAAATTCGCGCGTGCCGGCGACGATGCGGTGCGCCGCGATGTCGCCAAAGATTCTGGAGAGGTCTTCCTCCGCATCCCAGTGCAAATTGCGAATGACAAAGCCCAGCGTTTCCGCAAACTCAGCGGAACCCTCGATGCGCGCCGCGCGCATCACTGCATCCTTGCCTTGCAGGGCCAGCAGAGGCGTTGTCGCCGGCAGCGAAATGCTTACTTCCAGTTCGGCATCGGGCGCGGGCGCAGCGATGAATCCATCATGGCCAATCAAAAAAGCCGCCTCGAAAGGCGGCAGTTTGATCTGGGCGGCGTGACCGGCAAACGGCACCAGCTTCTCGCGCGCCCAAGCAGCCTGCCCGAGCAGGTGATTGATCGCCGCCAGCATCGGCGCGGGCAGGGCTTGCATGAAAAACTAGGCTTGCTGGATGCCAGCCACGTTCCAGCCGCGGCTGCCGTCGGTCGGCTTCACCAGATGCCAGGTTTCGGCAAAGGTTTCCGGCGCCGCGTTGGCATCTTCGCGCAACTGGCCGGAGAAATGCACGCTGGCAACGTGATGACCTTCTTCGGTAACGACTTCGAGAAGCTCGGCATTCAGCTGCATGACGTCGGTGTCCTGGGACTTGTTGCCGCGCTCCTGGTATTGCATCTTGATTTCGGCGAACATTTCGGGCGAGGTGAATTGGCGGATGTCGTCCATGTCGCCGCGGTCATTTGCCGCCTGCAGGCGCACGAAGTTGAGTTTGGCCTGACGCAGGAAACCTTCCACGTCGAAATCGGCGGGAATATTGCGGGCGGGGGCATCAACCGCCGTAGCACCAGCACCAGCGCCAGCGCTTTGCGTCCCTCCGGGAACTCCCGAGCCTTCGAATTGTGCTGGCGCCGGGTTGAAGTTCGCGGGTGCCGCATTGCCTGGCGCCGCTCCGGCGTATTGGATGCCGGACTGAGGTGAGCGCTTGCTCATCAGCCAGCGGATGACGAAGAAGGCGACCATGACCAGCGCCAGAATCAGCAGCATGTTGGCCATGCCTTCGCCCATGCCGAAGTGCGACAGCAGCGCAGCGATGCCGAGTCCGGCGGCGAGTCCGGCCAGGGGCCCAAGGAAGCGGCTCATGCCGGCCGGCTTGGCCGGTGCAGCAGCAGGAGCAGCGGCTGCCGCGGGAGCGGCAGCGGGCTTGCCGGCAGCGGCGGGCGCCGAAGGCGCAGGCGTCGCCTGACGTTTCATGCCGACAGAACTGCCACCGCCAAGACGCTTGGCTTCAGCATCGGGAACCATCAAACCCAGTCCAACCACCGCTGCAAAGGCAGCAATCACGAAACGCTTCATTGTTTCTTTCTCCTCGTTAGAACTTGTAGCCACGATGCAGCGCGACGACGCCCGCTGTCATATTGAACACTTCGACCCGTTCCAGCCCGGCTTGTTCCATCATGGCCTTGAGCGTTGCCTGGTCCGGGTGCATGCGGATCGATTCGGCCAGGTAGCGGTAGGACTCGGCGTCTCCCGCAATCTTTTGCCCCAGCCAGGGTAGCAACTTGAACGAGTAGGCATCATAGGCTTTTTCCAGCGGCTTCCACACTTTGGAAAACTCCAGCACCAGCAGGCGTCCGCCGGGTCGTAGCACGCGGCGCATTTCGGCCAGGGCGCGGTCCTTGTGCGTCATGTTGCGCAGGCCGAAGGCTACCGTGACGATATCGAAGTGATTGTCCGGGAAGGGCAGCTTTTCCGCATCGCACTGGGCGACCGGCGCCATTACGCCTTCGTCGAGCAGGCGATCGCGACCGACGCCAAGCATCGCGTTGTTGATATCGGTGAGCCACACTTGGCCCGTGGCTCCAACGCGGCGGGCAAAGGCCGACGAAAGATCGGCGGTGCCGCCGGCAACATCGAGCACGCGCTCGCCCGGCCGCGGTGCGGCGATGTCGATGGTGAACTTCTTCCACAGGCGATGCAGTCCCATCGACATGAGGTCGTTCATCACGTCGTATTTCTGCGCGACCGACGAGAAAACGCCCGCTACGCGCTGGGCTTTTTCTTTCTCGTCGACGCTTTCAAAGCCGAAATGGGTTTGGGTCATTGCGTTTAACGTGAAATAACTCGTTCGGAGCGACTGGTGATAGTCGAACGAAGCGAGCCAATTTATAGCCTCCCCGCGAGGGGAGGATGGGAGGGGCGGGCCTTCAATTCGCTTTTAACGATTTCATGGCGCGGTGGTGGTCTTGAGGATCATGCAAGTTAATGGCTGCCGCAGCCACCAGACTTTGGTGGTTGCGTTGTCGAGTCTATATCGCGGCTGGCACCCGATTTTTCAAGTCGTTCGAGGTATTCGGCCCATAGCGTCTCATGGTTGGCGCCGAGATGGTGCAGCCAGTCCCACGAGTAAATGCCCGTGTTGTGGCCATCCGAAAAGGTCGGCTGCACCGCGTAGTTGCCGACGGGCTCGAGGGCGGTGATCTCTACGTTGCGCTTGCCGGTTTGCAGCGTTTCCTGCCCCGGGCCATGGCCGCGCACTTCTGCGGACGGGCTGCAGACGCGCAGGAACTCGGCGGGCAACTGGTAATGGCCGCCGTCATCGAAGGTGAGTTCGAGCATGCGGGATTTCTTGTGCAGCGTGATCTCGGTGGGAATCGGGGTCTTGTGGTCGAGACCGGACATGGTGGCAACTCCTTTACTGGGCCGGCTATCATAGCGCACACGGCGCACCGGATCGATGTCACGGAACCGTCATCAAGCCGCAATAGACTGCACTTTTCGATGTGACCTGAATACCCATGCCCGCGACGATACTGGTAGTTGAAGACGAACCGGCGATCCAGTCGCTGATCGAGGTCAATCTGCGCCGCGCCGGCCATGTCGTGCAACTGGCGGCCGATGCCGAAACCGCGCGGCGCCTGGTACAGGAAGCCTTGCCCGACCTGGTGCTGCTTGACTGGATGTTGCCGGGCATGAGTGGTGTGGATTTTGCGCGCCTGTTGCGCAGCGAGGCGCGAACCCGCTTGCTGCCCATCATCATGCTCACGGCTCGCGCCGAGGAACGCGACAAGATCGAAGGCCTCGACCTCGGAGCCGACGACTACGTGACCAAGCCTTTCAGTCCGCGCGAGCTGGTGGCGCGCATCAAGGCGGTGTTGCGTCGGCATGCGCCGCAGGCCACCGAAGATGTGGTCGAACTCGGCGGCTTGCGGCTGGATCCGGCGACCCACCGCATCACGGCGGCGGGTGCCGAAATCAGCCTGGGCCCTACTGAATTCCGCCTCCTGCATTTTCTGATGACGCATCCGGAGCGGGTGCACGGCCGTTCGCAGTTGCTCGATCAGGTGTGGGGCGACCACGTTTTTGTCGAGGAGCGCACCGTTGATGTCCATATCCGTCGTCTGCGCGCCGCTCTCGAGACGACGGCACACGACGCGCTGATCCAGACGATTCGCGGCAGCGGCTACCGGATCTCGGCGACGTGAACGCGGCATTCGCTGAACTGCTGGCGGCGATTGTGCTGACCGCCCTGGCGGCTCTGGCCGGCTGGTTTGCGGCTGGCGAGATCGGGGCCGAGGTGATGACGCTGAGTGCTGTCACCTTCTTTTTCCTGCGCCAGCTCTGGATGGTGCTGCGGCTGATTCATTGGGCGGGCTGCCCGCTGGGTACGCCGACGCCGAGTGCCAGCGGCGCCTGGGGCGCGGTGTTCGATGCCTTGCATCGGCGGGGCCGGCTGGCCAGCGCCGAACGCGAGCAGGCCACTCAGGAACTCGATCGCTTTCGCCGTGCCGCAGAGGCGCTGCCTGATGGCGTGATGATCCTCGACGGTCACCGCGCCATCGAGTGGATGAATCTGCAGGCCGAAGTCTGCCTGGGTCTCAAGGGATCGGTCGATACCGGCAGCCGCATCACGCATCTCTTGCGCGAGCCGGAGTTTCTCGATTACCTCGACAGCCCCGATCATCGGGGCGTGCCGCTGCAACTCCACACGCAGCGCAATCCGGGCCGCAGCCTGCAGCTTCAGGCCGCCCCTTTTGCCGCGGGGCGCACGCTGCTGCTGGTGCGCGATGTGACGCAGTTGCAAAAACTCGCCACCATGCGGCGCGATTTCGTTGCCAACGTTTCGCATGAACTGAAAACCCCGCTGACGGTAACGCTGGGCTTTGTCGAAACGGCGTTGGATGCGTTGGACGATACGCCGCCTCAAGAGATTGCGCAGTATCTGCAAACGGCGGTCGAGCAGGCGCGGCGCATGCAGCAGTTGATCGACGATCTGCTGACGCTTTCGTCACTGGAAACCGATTCCCCACCGCTGGAGGAGCCGATAGACGTTACGGCTCTGCTGACCGATATCTGGCAGGAAGTACAGGCACTTTCAGCCGGGCATCATCACATCAGCCTTGAAAACCAGGGGCCGAGGCGTCTGCTGGGTAGTGCCCGCGAACTGCGCTCGGCATTCGCCAATCTCGCGGGGAACGCGGTCCGCTATACCCCGGACGGCGGCGAGATCGTGCTGCGCTGGAATGTTGAAGGCACGGCGGGCGGGCGGTTTTCAGTGCGCGACAGCGGTATCGGCATCGCTCGGGAGCATCTGTCACGCCTTACAGAGCGCTTCTACCGGGTTGATCGCGGCCGTTCGCGCGAAGCGGGGGGCACCGGTCTCGGCCTGGCCATCGTCAAGCACGTGCTGGAACGACACCAAGCCGCGCTGCAGATTGAAAGCGAGCCGGGCCGGGGTTCAGTGTTTAGTGCGGTGTTTCCCCCGCACCGGATTCAGCCGTGAAAGCTGCAGCGCTCGAATTCGAAGCCTCGATCAAGGACGCGAGCCAGCTTCACTATCTGCAGTTTTTCATCGATCATGACTTCAACGCTGCGTTCGAGACGAAACGTGCCGACGGGAAGCACGACGCTGGCCGGTTCCTTCAGCGCAGCGATTTCCGGTAGCAGAAAGCCCTGGCGCCACGCGCCGCGGGCTTCGGGATCCACCGTGCGAACAGCTGCTGGACGCGGCTCGCCGGGGAACAGCTGAATGCCCGCTGCGAGGGAGTCAAGGCCTTCGCGCAGCGCCCAGCGCACGTTGCCCAGAGTGAAGTGCGAGCTGTCCTTCGTCTTTACGGCAATCACCATGCCGGCGCCGATGCGCACACCCTCTTTCAGCGGCCTCGAGATACGCAGGCCGGTGGCGGATTCATCGAGCAGACGCCAGTCATCCATGATCTCCCAGTTTTCGAGATGCGAATGAGCTTCTCCGCTGGTACTTGCTGCCTGATGGTCGCGTTCGCCAAACGTCTCGAACTTCTCGCGTTCGCGCCGCAGCGTCGTATCGTCACGGGAAGGTGCGTGGAAAGTCTGGCGGCCAGAGAGGTTGAAATGCACGGCGTCCAGGCCGGCAATGAAATTGCAGGTGCCGCTTGTGGCATGCCGCTCGTGGCGGCGCGGCACGCCACCCTTGCACCAGCGTTGCAGAATCCGTTGCAGCAATTGGCCGGCCGCCGGTTGGGTGACATCGTCGCCGAGTTGCAATTCGGCAGGAGCCCGGCCCTTCTCCAGCA
The DNA here is from genome assembly GCA_026399445.1 of Sulfuritalea sp. Lineage (GTDB taxonomy): Bacteria > Pseudomonadota > Gammaproteobacteria > Burkholderiales > Rhodocyclaceae > Sulfuritalea. Next base: position 3,899 of record JAPLRA010000157.1, on the reverse strand, counting down.
GCGTGATACGGGCAACCAGGCTCTTTCTGAGTTCAGTGGTCTCAAGCCAGCGACCGCCGCTTGATGCCTGCGGCGAGTAACCTGCCGGTCGATCCGATTCGAGGTCGACCCACAACGGCACGGCGCGGTTGCGAATGTCTTCCGGCGGCAATTTCAGCAGCGTCAATTTTGCACCCCAGCGCTTTGCCCAGCGCGCAACCCAGTCGAGATGACGTGCGGGAAGTTCATAGGGGTTGGCCGTGCTCAACAGGTTGCATTCGCCGTAAGCGGCCAGCGCACTGGTTGGTGCGTTGCCGTGCCGCACCGGATCATTGACGGCACGCGCGGCGATGCCGAGGATTTCCGCCGCAGAGAAAATCTGGTGCAGCTTTTTCCAGTAAGTGGCATCGGGCAGCTGCTCGCCACGGCAGAGATCAACCTGCCAGTCGGCGAACACCGATAGTGTGCGTTGGGCCAGGACCGCGGCCCTGGCGGCCAGTTCCTGGTTGCCGGCAACCATCGTGCGCTTGGCGAGCAAGGCTGACGGTGAGAAACCACCGCCATCCCCGCTGCACAGGGCTTCGAAGCAGCGCAGATAGCCCTGCGCCAATATATGCCAGACATTCAGCGTGCTGTCGAGGGCGGCCTGCTCGTGCGGTGCGAATGGCAAGGGCTTGCCGGCAAATTTTTTTACGGCATCGCTCTGCACATCGCTGATGGGACCGCGCAGGGTTTCCAGAACGGCGAAACGTTCGGCGGGTTGCAGGGTGAAGCGGTGCAGCAGATTCAGCTGGCGCAGGAACATCGACTGCGCCTGCACGGCATTCGCCAGGGGCACTGTGACCAGCCAGTCCTGGCAGGCAATCGCGTTGGCGAAGGCGGGGCTTGGGTCGGTTCCGGTGGCAGGCATGTCAAAGTTCATGGGGTTTCATTCAAGGTCGAAAGTTCGTCTTGCAAGGCGCCCAGCAATTCTGCGGTGGCGGGAACGGGGCGGGCGACCCCGGCGCGCTGCGCCGGGGCCCATATTGGTGCCGGGAAGTGACTGTCATCCTTCCAGCGGGGAATCACGTGCCAATGCAGATGCGGCACCACGTTGCCCAGGCTGGCGAGGTTGATCTTGTCCGGCCGGACGACTCTGCGTACGGCGCGCTCGGTAGCCAGTACGACGTCCATGATGCGGTGCGCGTCGCAGGCGCCAAGCGCACTCATCTCGGCGACATGCTTACGGCAGACCACGCGGCAGAAGCCGGGGAAAGCGTCGCCGGCAGGGTCCGCTACACGCACCACGCGGCACAACCCGTCCTCCCACAGCAGATCACCGCCGGGACCAGCGCAGAGCTCGCAATCCGTATTCGTGACCATCCAATAAGGATAACGCCAATCCGACGCTCTGTGCTAGCGGGATTGAGGGGTAAATCCCGTGCAAAGAGCGGGTTGGAATGCCCTGTATCCGGCAATACGGGCGCAGTTCACAGCAATACCCGCTCGATGCCGCCGCTGTTGGCGGCGCGCAGGTAGTTCTGCATCCAGTCGGGACCGAGGATTGCCCTGGCCATTTCGACCACGATGTAGTCGGCGGAAATATCCGCATCGTTTTCGTAGCGCGACAAGCCTTGCAGGCAGGACGGGCAGGAGGTGAGGATCTTCACCGTCGCATCGCCAGCTCCAGCGCTCTGCGTCCCTGTGGGAACTCTCAGCGCGGCCGTGCCCGCTTCAATTTCCTGCTGCTTGCGAAAACGGATCTGGGTCGACACGTCGGGCCGGGAAACCGCCAGCGTGCCCGACTCGCCGCAGCAGCGATCGTTCAGATCGACGCGCTGGCCCATCAGCGCGTTGGCCACCTTGATGCCCGAGTGGTGCTTCATCGGCGTGTGGCAGGGCTCGTGATACATGTATTGAGTACCACTGGCGCCGTCGAGCTTGATGCCTTTTTCCATCAGCCATTCGTGGATGTCGACCAGCCGGCAGCCGGGGAAGATCTTGCCGAATTCATACTTCAGCAGCTGGTCCATGCAGGTGCCGCAGGAGACCACCACCGTCTTGATGTCGAGGTAGTTGAGCGTATTGGCGACGCGATGGAACAGCACGCGGTTGGCCGTGGTGATGGCCTGGCCCTTGTCCTCGTCGCCGCTGGAGGTCTGCGGGTAGCCGCAGCACAGGTAGCCCGGCGGCAGCACCGTGGTGGCGCCGGCATGCCAGAGCATCGCCTGCGTGGCGAGGCCGACTTGCGAGAACAGCCGCTCCGAGCCGCAACCGGGGAAGTAGAACACCGCCTCCGATTCGTCGTTCGCCCGTTTGGGGTCGCGGATCACTGGAATCAGGCTGTCGTCCTCGACGTCGAGCAGCGCGCGCGAGGTGCGGTTCGGCACGTTCTTCGGCATCGGCTTGTTGAGGAAGTGGATCACCTGCGCCTTGAGCTCCGGGCGGCCCAGCGTGGCCGGCGGATGCTTGACGCTGTCCTGGATCAGGCCGAAGGATTTCGCCAGCGTGTGGCCGAGGCGCTGCGCCTTGTAGCTGACGGCGCAGCAGGTTGCGCATCGCCACCGAGACATCGCCGAAGTCGATGTCCACCGGACAGGGCGTCACGCACTTGTGGCACACCGTGCAGTGGTCGGCGACGTCGGAGAATTCGTCGAAATGCTGCAGGCTGATGCCGCGCCGGGTCTGCTCTTCGTAGAGGAAGGCCTCAATCAAGAGCGAGGTGCCGAGGATCTTGTTGCGCGGGCTGTAGAGCAGGTTGGCGCGCGGTACGTGGGTTGAGCACACCGGCTTGCACTTGCCGCAACGCAGGCAGTTCTTGATCGATTCTGAAATCTTGCCGATGTCCGACTGCTCCATGATCAGCGACTCGACGCCGAGCAGCGCGAACGACGGCGTGTAGGCGTTGGAGAGGTCCGCGCGCAGGTGTGGCAAATTCATCAGCTTGCCGCGATTGAAGCGGCCCTCGGGATCGATCTTCTGCTTGTAGTCGCGGAAGGGGCGGATCTCTTCGTCGCTGAGGAATTCCAGCTTGGTGATGCCGATGCCATGTTCGCCGGAGATCACCCCGCCGAGGCTCTTGGCCAGCGCCATGATGCGCTCGACGGCCTTGTAAGCGCTCTGCAGCATCGCGTAGTGGTCGGAATTCACCGGGATGTTGGTGTGCACGTTGCCGTCGCCGGCGTGCATGTGCAGGGCGACGAAGACGCGGCCTCGCAGCACCTCCTGGTGGATCGCCGTGATCCGCTCCAGCACCGGGCGGAACGCATTGCCGTCGAACAGGGCTTCCAGCGGCGCTTTGAGTTCGGTCTTCCACGACACGCGCAGGCGGTAATCCTGCAGCTCGGCGAAATGTTGGTCGAGATTGTCGAGCAGCCGCTGCCAGTAGGTGCGCACTTCGGCGATGGTTTCCAGCGCCTGCTCACGGCGGTCGCCCAGCAGCAATTCCGGGTCGAGGTTGGCGTCGCCTGCGTGCAGCGGCAATTCGCCCTTGAGGAACTCGGCCAGAGCGTCGGCCAGTTCGATCTTGTTTGCCAGCGACAGTTCGATGTTGATGCGCTCGATGCCGTCGCAATAGTCGCCCATGCGCGGCAGCGGAATCACCACGTCTTCATTCACCTTGAAGGCGTTGGTGTGCTTCGAGATCGCCGCGGTGCGGGCGCGGTCCAGCCAGAACTTCTTGCGCGTTTCGGGCGAGACGGCAATGAAGCCCTCGGCGCCGCGCGCACTGGCCATTCGCACTACTTCCGAGGCGGCGGCCATCACCGCCGTGTCGTCAGCGCCGACTATGTCGCCGATCAGCACCATCTTCGGCCGGCCGTGGCGTTTGGCTTTTGTCGCGTAGCCGACGGCGCGCACGTAGCGCTCGTCGAGGTGCTCCAGTCCAGCCAGCAGCACGCCAGCGGCGAGACCCGCGCCACCCGGCTTGAAGTAATCGGTGA
>JAPLRA010000379.1:4485-10217 GCA_026399445.1 Sulfuritalea sp. | reverse complement strand
CTCCTGCACGAAGGCGAACTGCTGGCGTTTCTTGCCGATCTGCGCGAGAGCGTCCAGGCACTGGTCAAAGTTCGCTCCTGCGCCATCGAACGTGTTGCATCGGGCAACACCGGTCGCGGCAACATTGCCCAGCTCAAGGCCGACTGCACCCTCGAATGGATTACGCTGAGGGAAGCCAAATGAGACTCTCCATCAGGATCGCGTCGGCGGGTTTGGCCAATCTTGTCTGCCTCGCCCTGCTCGCTCCCGCTTACGCGGCAGACGCCCCGGAACTTGGCCGGCTGTTCTTCACACCCGAGAGGCGCGTAACGCTGGAACGCCAGCGCACCTTCAATGTGCAGGAAGCGCAATCCCTGCAGGGCACCACCATGACTCTCGACGGGGTCGTCTATCGATCCGGCGGCAAGGCGACCGTATGGGTCAACCGCCAGGCGCAAAACGAGAATGAAGCATCGCGCACCGGCGTCAATGCCGTGGTATCGGCCAAGTCGCCGGGAAGCGCGCTCCTTGCACCCGGCGAGGAGGCGCCAGCACGACTCAAGGTGGGCGAAGCCGTGAACCGGGCCACCGGCGAGCGCAACTCGCGACTGGGCGGGGGCAGCGTCGTAACGCCGGGCGACCGCAACAAGTCGCGCTAACACGGGCAGAAGACCCATGCGCACCGTCGGTCACCGCCAACCTCCACCCATCAGCTTCGCCGCCTCGGCAGCCCAACTCGCCGAAGGCGCGCGATTCAACGATGAAATACATCGCCTACCCAGTGGCGGAGAAGGTTTCATTCCAAAGGGCATTTACCGCTTCACCACTCACCACGAAGCGAATCGGCAGCAACAGGATTGTCTCGCCAACGCGATGGCCCGCGTCGCCCTCGAGCGTCGTAAGAGCGCGGCCTGATGGAAACGCACAGCCGACCTGCCACCTTCAACGACTTGAAGGCTCTCGTCGCGGCATTGAACCGGAATGGAGCCGAGTACCTGCTGATCGGTGGTTACGCCTTGTTCGCCCATGGTTATCACCGTGCGACGACCGACATCGACCTGCTCGTCCCGGCCAATCAAGCCGCCGGAGGAAAGATCAGGGACGCCCTGTTGTTGCTGCCCGACCAGGCTGCCCGTGAGATTGACCCGGCCTGGTTCGATGAGGGCGAAAACATCCGCGTTGCCGACGCCTTCGTCGTCGACATCATGTTGAACGCCTGCGGTGAAACCTATGAATCTCTTCAACAATACGCGGAAACTATCGATCTTGACGGCGTTCCTGTCCGCACAGTCAACCTGCAAGGACTGCTGCTCACCAAGCAGACGGCGCGCGACAAGGACATCGCCGATCGCATTGTTCTGGAGAGGGCGCTGGCGGTCTTGAACACGCACCCTGAAAAACCGTAAGGGCTTCGCGATGACCTCCGCTCGACGCCATACATGGCGCCCCCGGCAACAAGCCGACAAGGGCTTCGTTCTCATCGCGCTGATTGCCCTGTTGGCGATGGGCGGGTTGTATTTCTTCATCAGCAATCTGACACCGGAAGGTATTGAATCCAGGCGGCAGGCGAAGACCGATGCCGCCATGCTGCTTGCGCGGGAAGCGCTCATCGGCTACGCGCTGAAGTACCGCGACGAAGAAGCGGGCCAGGGGCGGCTCGACCGTATGTATGGCTACCTGCCCCTGCCGGACCTCGGAAGCTCGCGTAACCAGAACACGGACCCGAACTGCAAGGATGCGAGCAACAATCCCCTGGAAGGTTGTGACGCCAACACGCCGACCGGCATTGTTTGTGACGGCAACAATATCTATCCGACAATGATCGGACGCCTCCCCTGGCGCACTCTCGGAACCGGCCCGCTGCGCGACGGCCACGGCGAATGCCTGTGGCTGATTGTCTCGTCGCTCCACCTCAGAAAGCAGTGTTCGAACCCCACCCTTCCCGCCATGAACTGGGACACGCTCGGTCAGCTTGATATCGTTGTGGCCAACGGTACGAGCGCGTTGACCAGCGCACTGACGAATGCCCATGATCGACCGGTCGCAATCATCTTTGCCCCCGGGCCGCCACTGCCGGGACAGGATCGCAGCGATCCTGGCGGTAATGACGTCACTCAGTGCGGGGGAAATTACAACGCCGCCAATTACCTCGATCCCGCCACCTCGACAGCCCTTGCCGGCATCACCAACTACCTCGCCGGTACCAACAACGCCAGCGGCATCACCGGCGACTCCGACACATCGAACGATCCGGACGATGCGCAAAAGAAGACGATGCTGTTGCAAGGCAAGGTCTTCAAGTCGGGCACAAACTACCTGCCGGATGGCTGCAGCGGCGCCGACTGTGACTTGCTCGCCAACGACAAGGGTCTGGCGATCACCAGCGATGCCCTGTTCGGCGCTCTGCGCAAGTCGTCCAGTTTCCGTACCGACATGAATTCGATGCTGGACCGCATGAGTGTCTGCGTACAGGACAAGATTGCGGCGGGCAACAGCATCACTGCGGCCAAGATATCCAGTGATGGCTGTTACGACGACAGCAAGGATCCGCAAGGCTACTTCAGCCACTATAGGGATCAAGTATTCGTCGCGTCCGGTGCCTTCTCGGGTACCGTCGACAACGTATCTACAGCAGGTTGCGCCGGCACGCTGGTTTTCGCCGGACAGCGTCAGGCAGCGCAGCGGCGCGTTACGGTTGCTGAGAAGGCCCTTGCATCGAACTACCTTGAAAGTCCCAATGATTCGGTTTTTGATGGCGGGGGTGGGCTGGTTTTCTCCGGTCACCGTCAATTCAAATCGCTGGCCTCCGGCCAGGCCGCGCACCAGGACATCGTTCGCTGCATTCCCGCCGGCGCCAGCATGGTCCTCGCGCCATCGGCGCTGCCCTCCGGCTCCGAGCTTTCGCAATACGACCCGGCAACACGCACCGTCACGCTTGGGCGGGTGAATGTCGAGTCGGACCAAGGCTATGACGCCAACAGACTTTTCGGCTGCGCATGGACACAGGAAGTTCGCGCCACGGGAAGCGGCTTTCGCAGCTATTTCAAGTTCAACATCAGCGACTCCGGCGATGGCTTCGTCTTCGCCGCGATCGACGGCGACCGAAACACCGTCAGCGTCTGTGGCGCCGGGGAACAACATCTGGGCTATTCGGGCAACAACAGCTATACCGCGCCGATTGCCTATCCCAAGCTTGGCCTCGAATTCGACACGCGTCGCAACTATCAGAGCAACGCCGCATTCACTCCGACGGGCTTCAATCCGGCACGGATCATCGATGCCAGCACGTTGCGAACGCTCGCCAACGGTCGCGCAGACCCCAACTATGCGGGCGGCCACATCGGGCTTGTCTATTGGGGATCTGAATCATCGATCAGCACCGGCTACGCCTGCAGCAACGTAGTGCCGATAGTGTCCTGTCGGTCGCCGAGCTTTTGCGACACTGACAACATCTGCAAGCTCAATCAGGAAGAAGACGACAACGTGCATGGACAGTTGCCCGCCGCGCCCGCCGTGCGTCCTCCGCCCCAGAACCCGGTCGCACCGGTCACGCCGCCCACCAACCCTGCCTATCCGCCGCTCGGCGTGGACAAGCTCGACCCGAGCCTAAGCTCGGTGCCTATCAACCAGAACATCCATATCCGTGTCGAAGTGGCGCGGTCGACCTACGCCGGCCGCGACGACAACAGCCGGTTGATCAGGGTGGTAGCCAGCGCGAATCTCGCGGTCCTCTCCGGCCTGTTGACCGTCGATTCGGTGGCTCTGCAAACAGGTGATACGGTTCTGGTCGCGGCGCAAACGGACGCCAAAACCAACGGCGTGTATATCGCGGCGGCCGGCGCCTGGGCGCGCGCGGCGAATACGGACGAAAGTGCTGGCCTCGCCCCAGGCACCTCATGGTTCGTCAAGGAAGGTGCGGCACATCGCGGCAGCCTGTGGCGGCTGCAGAATTCCGAAGCTCCGGTGATCAACGGCAGCAACCTGGTGATTTCGCGCTTTCGGGAATCGGTCAAAGCCGTCGCCGCCAGTAATCTGGCACTGGCGGGTCTACAAACCGTCGACGGCGTCTTGCTGGCAGCAGGGGATCGCGTACTACTCACGGCACAGACCGATGCCAAGGAAAACGGCGTGTATGCGGCCGGTGCCGCGGGATGGAGCCGCGCCGCGCCCGAGAACACAACGGCTGGAATGAGGGACGGCGCTACCTGGTTCTCCACGAACGGCGCCGGCAGCTACTGGCGCCTGAACGGTGACGCCACGCCGGGCACCAGCAACATAGCCATCAGCGCCCTTTCGTTCCCGTCCAACGATGTCTATTCTGCTACCGTAACAAGGCAGGTATGGAAGCTGGCCGACAGCGTTACCACCGCAAATCAGATCGCGCGCATGAAAACTACCACCCGTTCGATGAACCAGCTCGATCCGGTGGTCCGGCATGCCGTATGCCTCGCCGGCAATACCTGTCCGGCCAGCAACCCGGATGGCCAATCATGCGGCGGCGTTGAAACCGATGGCTTCCGCTATTGCTATACCGGCCAGAAGCCGAACCTGTATGACAGCAAGAAGGTATTCGATATCCGTGGCACCACGTCCTGCGGCAGCGCCGTGAGTTGCAGCGGCAATCAGTTCTGCGGCATCGACAATGTCTGCTACCAACCGGCCTTCCGCACAACGCGACTCGGGTTCACCACCAGCCAAAGCACGGCAAGCCAGGTCGTCACCGTCAGTGACTTTTTTTCAACATGGCTGCCATGACATTCGCCGTCCCGCGAGCGCCGACTTTTGGCGTTCGTGTAAAGTTGCCATACAGGCAATTCAATCGTTGGAGGGGCCAGTGGATGTCTCAGATCACATCGCCGGTGAATCCCTCCCTCAGGCAGTCGATTAGTAGCCCATGCAAACGGACCACGTGATGCCTTCCACATTCTCGCTCAAGCCATTCCAAGGAATACCGGCCCGCGTCCGAGTGGACGGGGGCGCCACCGGACATAAAGCAGATTCCACGGCATGCAAGGCACCGCATCGCATGCCTCTCGGCTCCCGTGGCTTCACCCTGATCGAACTCGCCATCGTGATGTTCATCGTCTCGCTGCTGATTGGCGGGATGCTTTTGCCGCTATCGGCGCAGCAGGACCTCCGTTACAACGGCGAAACCGAGAAGACCCTGGGCGAGATCCGTGAGGCACTCATCGGCTTTGCTGCAAGCCACAACGCCACGGACGGCAAACCCTACCTGCCCTGTCCCGACACCAATGACGATGGCCTGGAGAACCGAGCGAGCAACGCCTGCACAGCCCAGGAAGGCCGCATCCCCTGGGTCGACCTCGGGCTCGGTCGCATCGATGCGTGGGGCAATCGCTTCCGCTATCGGGTTACCCCGGCATTCTCGAACAACGCCACCGGATTCACCTTGAGCAGCGTTGGCACCCTGCGCGTGTGCGCCGAAAACACCTGCGCAACAAGCGTTGCCAATGCCGTTCCCGCAGTGATCGTCTCGCATGGCAAGAACGGAGCGGGGGCGTTCAATTCGGCTGGCGGCACCAACGCCGCATCCACCGATGCCAACGAGTTGATGAACAGCACCGATACAGAGTCCGATTTCGTCAGCAAGACAGGGGATCCGACCTATGACGATTTCACCGTCTGGGTCTCGCCAAATATCTTGTTCAACCGGATGGTCGCGGCGGGAAAGTTGCCCTGACGCTGCAAAACTTATGCCTCCAGCAGAGCCGGAGGCGGTATCCCCTGCGGAC
>JAPLRA010000379.1:0-4441 GCA_026399445.1 Sulfuritalea sp. | reverse complement strand
TTCCTGAATCCACCGCGCCGCGCCGCCGGTAGAATCGGCGCATCCACTATCGGGAGTTCGCCGTGTCCAAACAATTCAGGATTGCCCCCAGCATTCTTTCCGCCAACTTCGCCCGGCTGGGCGAGGAAGTCGATAACGTACTCGCCGCGGGCGCAGACATCGTGCACTTCGATGTCATGGACAACCACTACGTGCCGAACCTGACCATCGGCCCGCTGGTTTGCGAGGCGCTGATGAAGCACGGCGTCACGGCGCCGATCGATGTGCACCTGATGGTGAAGCCGGTCGACCGCATCATCCCCGACTTCGCCAAGGCCGGCGCCACCTACATCACCTTTCATCCGGAAGCCTCCGAACATGTCGACCGCACCATCGGCCTGATCCGCGAATGCGGCTGCAAGCCGGGCCTGGTATTCAACCCGGCCACCCCGCTCGACGTGCTCGAATACACGCTGGACAAGATCGACATGGTGCTGCTGATGTCGGTTAACCCCGGCTTCGGCGGGCAGAAGTTCATCCCCTACGTGCTCGACAAGGCACGCAAGGTACGCCAGATGATCGACGCGCGGAAATTGAACGTCAGCCTCGAGATTGACGGCGGCGTCGGTCCGGCCAATATCCTGGAAGTGGCACGAGCCGGGGTCGATACCTTTGTTGCCGGCTCCGCCGTGTTCGGTGCCGCCAAGGACACCGACCCGAACCGCTACGACACCGTGATCGGCGCGCTGCGCGCCGAACTCGCCAAGGCCTGACTACTTCTTCCTGACGCGGCGCTTCAGCGCCAGCGTCCGCTGCAGTTGCCCCTTGGCGTCAGCGAGATCGCCAAGCATAGCCTCGATGTTGCGCCGACGCGTGTCGAGCTCCTGCATCGCCTCGTCGATGCGACCGACCAGGTAATCGAGTTGTTTCGCATGGCCTTCGCCATGATCACCGTAGAGCGACAGGATGTGCTCGACCTCGGCCAACGACATGCCCACCGCCTTGCCGCGCAGTATCAGCCCCAGGCGCACACGGTCGCGCCGGGTATAGGCGCGGCCGCCGTTGATGCGACGCGGTGCCAACAGTCCCTTGTCCTCGTAGAAGCGGATGGCGCGCAGCGAAATTCCAAACTCCCGAGCCAGCTCGGTGATGCCGTACAACTCGTTTTCGGTAGGCACTGGCGCGCTTTGCGTGCCCGGAATTCCGCTTCGCGGGCGGGCAACGGCGGCGGCCCGGTTTGCGTTCGCTTTCATCGCTCCATCCTAACAAGCCGCGCTCTCGCTTTCAAGATAAATCTGTCCAATGCGACAGTCTGTTGACGTTAACGTAAGCACTCGGTAGCATGATCGCAACATTCACGCGGAGGAGATCGTCGATGACCAACGCCAGCCAAGCCCACCCCAGCTACGCCAGCGTCTTGCGCCCCAGCCTGTTCGCCGGCGAAGTGCATTGGGTCACCGGCGGCGGCAGCGGTATCGGCCGCTGCGTCGCGCATGAACTCGCCGCGCTCGGCGCCACGGTGATTCTCACCGGGCGCGGCGCCGACAAGCTGCAGCAGGTCGCCGCCGAAATCGCCGAAGACGGGGGCCGGGCCGAATTCGCCGCATTCGACATCCGCGATGAGGACGCGGTGCGCACCTCCGTGCAGGAAATGGTCGGCCGCCACGGACGCATCCACGGCCTGGTCAACAACGCCGGCGGGCAGTTCCCGTCGCCGCTGATGGCCATCGGCAAGAAGGGCTTCGAGACGGTGCTCGCCAACAACCTGACCGGCGGCTTCCTGATGATGCGCGAGCTCTACCTGCAATCCATGCAGACCCATGGCGGGGCCATCGTGAACATGACCGCCGACATGTGGAACGGCATGCCCGGCATGGGCCATTCGGGTGCCGCGCGCGCCGGCATGGCCAACCTGACCAAGACCGCCGCCGTCGAATGGGCCGCCAGCGGCGTGCGCGTCAATGCCGTAGCGCCCGGATGGATTGCCTCCGCGGGGCTCGATACCTACAAGGGTCCGGTGCGGGAGCTGATTCCGAAGCTGAAGAAGCACGTGCCCTTGCGCCGCCTGGGCACCGAATCCGAAGTCAGCGCCACCATCTGCTTCCTGCTGTCGCCGGGCGCTGCCTTCATCACCGGCGTCACGCTGGCCATCGACGGCGGTGCGCCGCTCGACACGCCACTGTTTCCGATCCCTGACCACAAGCGCTCGGTGCCCTTCGATGGCTTCCATCGCGCCGTGACTCCGGACGTGCTCAAGGAATCCTGATGCCGCAGCTGACCTCCCTGCTCGACACCGGGTCGGCATCCTTCGCCGCCAACGTCGCGCGCATGAGCGAGCGACTGGCCGAGGTGCGTGCGCTGGAGCAAAAGGTGCGCGATGAATCTTCCTCCAAACGCGACAAGTTCGAAAAGCGCGGCCAACTGCTGCCGCGCGAGCGCGTCGCGCGCCTGCTCGATCGCGGCAGCGACTTCATCGAGTTCGCCACCCTGGCCGGACTCGGCATGCACGACGACGACGGCAGCAAGTCCGTTCTCGGCGGCGGCTCGATCATCGGCATCGGCACCGTCAGCGGCAAGCGCTGCGTCATCATGGCCAGCGACAGCGCGATCAAGGGCGGCACGATCCCTCCGATGGGCCTGAAGAAAAGCCTGCGCGCGCAGGAGATCGCCCGCGACAACCGCCTGCCGCTGCTCTACCTGGTGGAAAGCGGCGGCGCCAATCTGATTTACCAGTCGGAGATTTTCATCGAGGGCGGCCGCAGCTTTGCCAATCAGGCGCGGCTTTCCGCCGCCGGCATTCCGCAGATCGCCATTGTCCATGGCGCCTCCACCGCCGGCGGCGCCTATCTGCCCGGCCTGTCCGACTACGTCATTCTGGTGCGCGGCCGCTCCAGCATCTATCTGGCCGGCCCGCCGCTGGTCAAGGCTGCGATCGGCGAGGACGTCGACGAAGAAGCGCTCGGCGGCGCCGAGACCCACGCCAGCGTCACGGGCCTTGGCGAATACCTCTGCGAGAACGACGCCCATGCGATTGCCATGGCGCGCGAAGTGATGGACAAGCTGAACTGGAACGCCGTACCGCCAGCGCCGACTCTTGTTCCTCCACGCTATGCCGCTGAAGAACTGCTCGGCCTGGTTCCCGCCGACGAGCGCGAGCCCTACGACGTGCGCGAAGTCATCGCGCGCCTGGTCGACGCCTCCGACTTTCTCGAATTCAAGGCGGCTTACGGCACCGACACGATTTGCGGCCACGCCCGCCTGCACGGGCACACCGTGGGCATCCTCGGCAACAACGGCCCGATCCAGCCCAACGGCTCGACCAAGGCCGCGCAATTCATCCAGCTTTGCGACCAGAGTGGCACGCCGCTGATCTTCCTGCAGAACACCACCGGCTACATGGTCGGCTCGGTGGCCGAGCGCGCCGGGGCGATCAAACATGGCTCGAAAATGATCCAGGCCGTGGCCAACGCGCGGGTGCCCAAGCTGACCATCGTGCTCGGCGGGTCCTATGGGGCGGGCAACTACGGCATCATGGAAATCGTCGGCCGCAGCAAGCTGGAACGCACCGGGCAACCGGCCAACGAAGCCGCACTTGCGGCCATGAGCGAAGGCCTGCGCCTGCGGCTGGAGAAGGAATCCTCGGTGCTGTTCGGCACCGCGCGCATGTGGGACGACGGCATCATCGACCCGCGCGACACCCGCCGCATCCTCGGCCTCTGCCTCGACGTCGCCGCCGAGGGCGCAACGCGACAACTGAATTCAAACACCTTCGGCGTCGCCCGCTTCTAGAAAGGACTCGTCATGCAGTTCACTGCCGAACATCGCCAGCTCGTGGACACCGTCGGCCGCTTCGTGCGCGAGGAAATCAACCCGCATGTCGCGGAATGGGAAGCCGCCGAGCAGTTTCCCTCGCACGAGGTGTTCAAGAAGCTCGGCGACCTGGGCCTGCTCGGCCTCAAGTATCCGGCTGAATACGGCGGTCAGGAACTCGATTTCTCCTACTCGATGGTGATGGCCGAGGCGCTCGGCGATTGCAGTTGCGGCGGCGTACCGATGGCCATCGGCGTGCAGACCGACATGTGCACGCCGGCGCTGGCGCGCTTCGGCTCGGAAGCACTGAAGCGCGAGTTTCTCGCACCGGCGATTTCCGGCGACGTGGTCGGCTGCATCGGCGTCTCCGAGCCGGGCGGTGGCTCGGACGTTGCCGCCGTGAAGACCACGGCGCGCAAGGACGGCAACGACTACGTGATCAACGGCAGCAAGATGTGGATCACCAACGGCATGAAGGCCGACTGGTGCTGCCTGCTGGCCAACACCTCGGAAGGCGCGCCGCACAAAAACAAATCGCTGATCATGGTGCCGATGAACAGCCCCGGCATCAGTCGCCAGAAGATCCACAAGATCGGCATGGACGCCTCCGATACCGCGCAGCTGTTCTTCGACGACGTGCGCGTCCCGCAGT
>JAPLRA010000152.1 GCA_026399445.1 Sulfuritalea sp. | reverse complement strand
CGGTACGCCGGCCACGCGCGCCGCCACCATCGAAGGCCTGCTGGCCGAAGAATACCTGCATCGCAATGGCCGCGAGCTGCAACCGACGGCCAAGGCCTTCTCGCTCTTGTTCGCGCTGGAACAACTCAAGGTCGACGAAATCCGCTCGCCCGAACTCACCGGCGAATGGGAATTCAAGCTCAAGGAAATGGAACATGGTCGCCTCGGTCGCGACGAGTTCATGAGCCATGTCGTGGACAGGACGCGGGAGATGGTCGAGCGGATAAAGACCGGCGAATTTGCCGACCCCGACTTCGGCACGCTGAACACACCCTGTCCGCGCTGCGGCGCCAAGATCCACGAAGGCTACAAGCACTTCACCTGCGAAAAGTGCGACTACAAGTTGTGGAAAGTGGTCGCCAGCCGGCAATGGGAAACCGCGGAGATCGACGAGTTGCTCACCAAGCGTGTGATCGGTCCGCTGCAGGGCTTTCGCAGCAAGATGGGGCGCCCCTTCGCGGCGATGATCAAGCTCAAGGAAGACCACATGCCGGAATTCGATTTCGGCCAGTCTGACGCCGATGCGGATGGCGAGGAGGTGGATTTTTCGACGCAGGAAACGCTCGGCGTTTGCCCCAAATGCGGCGCCCGCGTGTTTGAGCACGGCATGGCTTACGTCTGCGAGAAAGCGGTGGGCGCGGGCAAGACCTGCGACTTCCGCTCCGGCAAGGTGATCCTGCAACAGGAAGTGGCGCGCGGCGACATGCAGAAACTGCTGGCGACCGGCAAGACCGACCTGCTCAAGGGCTTCATCTCCAACAAGACGCGACGCAAGTTTTCCGCTTACCTGGTGCGCGATCCGAAGACCGGCAAGGTCGGCTTCGAGTTCGAACCGAGGGCGCCCAAGGCGGGGGCCAAGCCGAATGCCAAGGCTGACGAGGCAAAACCAGCCAAGGCGGCAAGCAGCGCGAAGGCCAAAGCAGCAGTCGGCGATGGCGACACGGCGACGAAAGCCGCTGTGAAGAAGCCGGCGGCCAAAAAGCCTGCCGCAAAAAAACCTGCGGCGAAAAAGCCAACCGCCAAGCCCGCAGCGAAGAAGCCGGCGGCCAAAAAAGCCGGATGACAAACGCGGCGCAGCTCACCCGCGCCGTTCTCGATTTCTGGTTCCTGCCGCCGGACCGCCCCGGTCACGGCGCTTACCGCACCGAATGGTTCCGCAAGGACGAGGCGTTCGACGCCATCATCCGGGAGCGATTTGGTGCGGATGTCGAAGCCGCACTGAAGCATGCTCCCGGAACCGGTTCGGATGAAGCGCTGCTGGCGCACATCCTGCTGCTCGACCAATTCACCCGCAACATTTTCCGCGACACGCCGCAAGCCTTTGCCGGCGATGCGCAGGCCCTGTCGGTCGCCACGACGCTGGTCGCGACAGGCCGCGACAAGAACCTTTCGCCCTTCCAGCGCTGGTTTGCCTACCTGCCCTTCGAACACAGCGAGTCGCTGCTGGAACAGGAGCGCGCCGTCGCCCTATTCGCCGGACTGCGCCGCGAGATGCAGCACGAGTCGTTCCACAGCGCCTGCGACTACGCACTGCGGCATCGCGAGGTGATTGCCCGCTTCGGACGCTTCCCCCATCGAAATGCCATTCTTGGCCGTGAATCAACGGCGGAAGAAATCGGGTTCCTCGGGCAACCCGGCTCGTCTTTCTGACGTCGGACGCCGGCTTGGCTTGCCCTATATTCCGCACGCTTTCCGCAAACAACACATACTTTCGTAGAATGCAGCGCATGCAGGATGCAGGATCCCTCCTCCCGGCGAGTCGCGTTCGTGAAATCGCGGGTGATGTATGCCGTCAGATCAAGGCGGGTTCAACAAGGGATGCTTCCGACAGATAGTGCAAGATCCAATAATCAAACCAAAAGCAAGGGGACAACAATGGCTTCGGGAAAATCAAAGATCATCTACACGCTCACTGACGAAGCGCCGTTCCTGGCGACGTGTGCCTTTTTGCCCATCATCAGGACATTCGCCACACCGGCCGGGGTCGATGTCGTCGGCAGCGACATTTCGGTGGCGGCGCGAGTGCTTGCGGCATTTTCCGACTGCCTCACCGATGCACAAAAAGTGCCGGACAACCTGGGCGAACTCGGACGTCTTACCCAGGACCCCGATACCAACATCATCAAGCTGCCGAACATCAGTGCCTCCCAGCCGCAGCTGATCGCGTGCATCAAGGAACTGCAATCGAAAGGCTACAAGCTGCCGGACTTTCCGGAAGAGCCGAAGACCGATGAGGAAAAAGCCATTCGCGCCCGTTACTCCAAGTGCATCGGCAGTTCCGTAAATCCGGTCCTGCGCGAAGGCAATTCCGATCGTCGCGCTGCGCTCGCCGTCAAGCGCTATGCGCGCAAGAACCCGCATTCGATGGGCGAGTGGAGCCAGGCTTCGCGGACTCACGTCTCGCACCTGCCCAGCGGCGATTTCTACCACAACGAAAAATCCATGACGTTGGACCGGGCCCGCGATGTCAGGCTGGAGCTGGCTACCAAAGGCGGCAAGACCATTCTGCTGCGACCGAAGGTGTCTCTGCTCCAGAGCGAGATCATCGGCAGCATGTTCATGAGCAAGAAGGCCCTG
>JAPLRA010000468.1:4838-18192 GCA_026399445.1 Sulfuritalea sp. | reverse complement strand
CCCCTGATGAGACCCCTGCACAGCAAGAAGGGGCAGGAAAGAACCCTGCCCGCTTCGCTGTGGATGCGTAGCGGACGGGCCAGCAAAGGACGCTGACCTCGCCGCTACGGATGACGCGGCCCGCGAAGCGGCATTCCCGGCGCGCAACGCGAGCGCGAACTGGTAGAATCGCTGCCGGCTGCCCGATGTGGGCAGCTTTGTTCAGCGGGTGCTTAGCTCAGTTGGTAGAGCGTCTGCCTTACACGCAGAATGTCGGCGGTTCGACCCCGTCAGCACCCACCAAATAACCCGCTCGAACAAAGGCGAACATCGGTTCGCCTTTGTCGCTTTCAGGGTATTCAGCGCATGCTCGATTTTGTTCGCAACAACAAGAGAATCACCCAGGGTTTTCTTGCACTGATCACGCTTCCATTTGCTTTCTGGGGCGTTGATTCCTACGTGCGCAATGCCGACGTCGGGGCGGGTGTCGCCACTGTCGGCGGCAGCAAGATCACGCGGCAGGAACTGCAGATAGCCATGCGCGAGCAGCAGGACCGGATGCGCGCCCAACTAGGTGGCAAAGTCGATCCGGCGATGTTTGAAACGCCGCAGATGCGTCGCGCCGTGCTTGATTCACTGGTCACGCAACGCCTGCTGGCCGAGCAGACGCAGAAGGCCCGGCTGATCGTCGGTAACGATCAACTGATCCAGTTCATTGCCGGTGTTCCCTCGCTGCAGGAGAACGGCAAATTCTCGAAGGAACGCTACGAGACGCTGGTTGCCGCACAGGGCATGAGCAAGGAGATGTTCGAAGCGCGTCTGCGCCAGGACATGGCCATGCAGCAATTGATGCTGCCGGTCACCGAAGCCGGCATCACCGGCCAGGTTGCCGCCAACCGCTGGCTGGCAACGCAGCTGGAGCAGCGCGAAATCGCCGAAGCGCGTCTGCTGCCGGACAATTACGCAGGCCAGGTGAAACTTGCCGCCGACGCGGTGCAGAAACATTACGAAGCCAATCGCAAGCAGTTCGAGCTGCCCGAGCAGGTGCGTGCCGAGTTTCTGGTGTTGAGTCGCGATGCGCTGGTCGCGCAGGCGGCCGTCAGCGACGAGGACGTCAAGGCGGCCTATCAGTCGCGTGCGGATCGCTACAAGGAAGGCGAAACGCGCCGCGCCAGCCATATCCTGATTCGTGCCGCCAAGGATGCGCCGGAGGCGGAAGCCAAGGCGGCCAAGGCCAAGGCCGAGGAACTGCTGGCTCAGGTAAAGAAGACGCCGGCCGATTTCGCCAGGATTGCCAAGCAGAATTCGCAGGACCCCGGCTCCGCCGAGAAGGGCGGCGATCTCGACTGGTTCGGTCGCGGGGCGATGGTCAAGGCGTTCGAGGACACGGCCTTTGCGCTTAAGGACGGGCAGATTTCAGACGTCGTGCGCTCCGATTTCGGCTTTCACGTCATTCGCCTGACGGGCGTGCGTGCCGAGCGCAGCAAACCGTTCGAGGAGGTCAAGGCCGATCTGCTGGCTGAACTCAAGCGCGAAGCTGGGATGAAAAAATATGCCGAAGCAGCCGAGGCGTTTGGCAACACAGTTTACGAACAGGCTGACAGCCTGAAGCCGGCGGCCGAAAAGTGGAAGCTGGAGATTCGTCAGACGCAGTGGCTGGCCAAGGGTGGCAAGCTGCCGCCGCCCTTCGACAATCCAAAGCTGGCCGCGGCACTGTTCAGCGACGATGGACTGAAAAACAAGCGCAACTCCGAGGCGGTTGAAGTGGCGCCGGGGGCGCTGGTATCTGCTCGCGTGCTCGAACACAAACCCGCCGCCTTACAGTCGCTTGACGTGGTCAAGGGGGACATCGAGAAGCGTCTGGTGCGCGACGAAGCATTCAAACTGGCGACGAAGGATGGTGAGGACAAGTTGTCACGATTGGCGAAAGGGGAGGTGGTAGCCCTCAATTGGTCGCCTGCGCGCAATGTGAGCCGCACGGCGGCGCAAGGAATGCCGGCTGATTCTCTGCGCGCGGTATTCAAGGCGGATACCGGAAAGCTCCCCGCTTACACGGGGGTTGCCGTGCCCGGCAACGGCTACGCCCTGTATCGCATCAGCTCGGTCAAGGGCGTTGGCGAGGTCGGCAAGGATGACCCGTTGGGCCGCGCCCTGGCCCAGCAATACACCCGGTTCGTGGCGGAGGAAGAATTTTCGGCCTGGATGTCGACTTTGAAGGAGAAGTATCCAGTGGAGATCAACAAGGCCGTACTGGAGAGCAAGGATCGCTGATCTGCTGAACTCCAAAAAAATAGCCCCGCATCGCGGGGCTATTGTTTTGGAGCAGCGCGGACAAGTCAGCCAGGCAGCGGGTCCGCATTACCCATGGCGACGGTATGCGTGCCGCCATCGACGTACAGAATCTCGCCGGTGATGCCGCTGGCCAGATCGGAGAGCAGGAAGGCGGCGGCGTTGCCGACTTCGTCGATGGTCACATTGCGGCGCAAAGGGGCATGGTGGGCGTTGTAGGCCAGCAGTTTGCCGAAGTTGCCGATGCCGGAGGCGGCCAGCGTCTTGATCGGGCCGGCGGACAGCGCGTTGGCGCGGATACCCTGCGGGCCGAGGCAGAAGGCGAGATAGCGCGTTGCGGCTTCGAGGCTGGCCTTGGCCAGGCCCATGGTGTTGTAGTTGGGCATGGTGCGCACCGCGCCGAGATAGGACAGCGCCAGTAGCGACGGGTTCTTGCCGTTCAGCAGCAATGGCCGGGCGGCTTTCGCCAGAGCAGGATAGCTGTAGGACGATACATCGTGAGCGATGCGAAAGGATTCGCGCGACATCCCCTCCAGGAAATCGCCTTCGATCGCGTCGTTGGGGGCAAAGGCGATGGAATGCACCAGACCGTCAAGCCCGTCCCAATGCTTGCCGAGTTCCGCAAAGACCGCGTCAATTTGTGCGTCATCGCCGACGTCACAAGGGAAAATTGCCTTGGAGCCGAATTCGTCAGCAAATTTGGCAATCCGGTCGCGGACACGTTCATTCTGATAGGTGAAGGCCAAGTCGGCGCCTTCGCGGTGGCAAGCCTTGGCGATACCGTAAGCAATTGACCGGTTGGAAATCAGGCCGGTGATCAGAATGCGTTTTCCAGCGAGAAATCCCATCGCTTATTCCTTGGTTGAATCCAGCGGTGGATTATAGCGGATCAGCTAAACTCACCGGCATGCGTAGCGTATTCCTTTGTCTTCCTATTCTGCTGCTCAGCGCCTGCGGCAGTGCTTGGAATGATCCCTACCCGGCCGCCGATCGAGGCAAGAACATCCTCTACAGCGCCTTCACCGAGCGACCCAAGCATCTCGATCCGGTTCAATCCTACAGCGAGGACGAGATCACTTTCACGGCGCAGATCTATGAGCCGCCACTGCAGTATCACTATCTCAAACGCCCCTATACGCTGACTGCGGCCACCGTTGAGGCGGTGCCGCAGCCGCGCTACCTTGATGCGAAGGGGCGCGTCCTGGCGGCCAACGTCGACGTGACGAAAATCGCCTTCACCGACTATGTGATTGCGCTCAAGCCCGGCATCCGCTATCAGCCGCACCCGGCGTTCGCCCGCACGGCAACAGGCGATTACGCCTATCACGCGCTGTCGACCCGGCAACTGGCGGGCGTCAGCACGCTGGCAGAATTCGACCAGCGCGATACGCGCGAACTGACCGCCGGCGACTATGTGTATGGCCTGAAGCGGCTCGCGCATCCGCGGCTGCACTCGCCGATCTTCGGTTTGATGGACGACTACGTTGTCGGCCTCGGCGATTTCGCCAAGCGCCTGAAGGCGGAGAAGGACAAGCCGTGGATCGATTTGCGCGAACATCCGCTTGAGGGCGCCGAGGTCATCGACCGCTACCACTACCGGATCCGGGTCAAGGGCAAGTACCCGCAGTTCTTGTACTGGCTGGCGATGCCGTTCTTTGCTCCGATGCCGTGGGAGGCGGACAAGTTTCACAGCCAGCCGGGGATGGCGGAGAAGAATCTGACGCTCGATTGGTATCCGATCGGCACCGGTCCCTACATGCTGACCGAGAACAATCCCAATGCGCGCATGGTGCTCGAGAAGAATCCGAATTTCCGGCAGGAACGTTATCCCTGCGAGGGAGAGCCGGAAGACGCCGCGGAGGGACTGCTCAAGGATTGCGGCCAGTTGCTGCCTTTCATCGACAAGGTGGTGTTCACCCGCGAGAAGGAACAGATTCCCTACTGGAACAAGTTTCTGCAGGGTTACTACGATGCGTCCGGCATTTCATCGGACGCCTTCGATCAGGCGGTGCAGGTCACTGCCGGCGAGATCACACTGTCTGACGACATGCGCACGCAGGGCATTGTGCTGACCACCTCGGTGGCGACGTCGAGCATGTACATGGGCTTCAACTGGCTGGACCCGCTGGTCGGTGGTGTCGATTCAAAGACGGCAGACAGCGCCCGCAAGCTGCGCCAGGCGATTTCCATTGCCATCGATCAGGAAGAATTCATTTCGATTTTCCAGAACGGTCGCGGCGTCGCGGCGCAGGGACCGATCCCTCCAGGAATATTTGGCCATCGGGAAGGCGCGGCCGGCATCAATCCCGATATGTACGACTGGGTCGGCGGCCAGCCGCAGCGCAAGTCGATAGCCGAAGCGAAGCGACTCCTGGCCGAGGCCGGCTGGCCGAACGGACGCGATGCCAAGACCGGCGAGCCGCTGGTGATCAATCTCGACACCACGGCCACCGGCGTCGGTGCCAAGGCGCGCATCGACTGGCTCAACAAGCAGTTCGCCAAGATCGACACGCAACTGGTGGTGCGTAGCACCGACTACAACCGCTTCCAGGAAAAAGTGCGCAAGGGCGCTGTGCAACTGTTCTACTTCGGCTGGAACGCAGACTATCCCGATCCCGAAAACTTCATGTTCCTGCTGCACGGCAAGCAGGGCAAGGTGAAGCATAGCGGCGAGAACGCCGCCAACTACGAGAACCCGGAATATGACCGGTTGTTCGAGCGCATGAAGGCCATGGAAAGCGGCGCGCCGCGGCAGGAACTGATCGACCGCATGACGTCCATCCTGCGACAGGATGCACCCTGGATCTGGGGCTTCCATCCGAAGGATTACACCTTGCGCCATGCATGGCTAACCAACCGGAAGCCGAGCAAGGTCGGCCACAACACGCTCAAGTACCAGCGCGTCGATGCGGCTTTGCGCGAGCAACGCCGTGCCGAGTGGAACCGTCCCGTGGTATGGCCGCCGTACCGCCAGCGCCGACTATTCTTCGATCGGCTGCCACTCGCCGTGGCGCAGGGCTTCGAGCGGACGGAACCTGGCCTTGTAGGCCATCTTGCGGCTGTCTCGAATCCAGTAGCCGAGATACAGCCAGGGCAGATGCACATGCTGGCACTGCGCGATTTGCCAGAGAATGGCGAAGGTGCCGTAGCTGGCGTGGACGATGTCCGGATCGTAGAAGGTGTAGACGGACGAAAGCCCGTCGGCCAGCACGTCGATGATGCTGACGACGCGCAGCACGCCGTTTTCCCGGAACTCTATCAACCGGCTGTCGACATGGGTCTGCAGCAGAAAGTGGGCGTACTGGTCGCGGCTGTCCTGGTCCATGCCGCCGCCGCAATGACGCGCCGCCTGATAGCGCTGGTAGAGCTGATAGTGCTCTTCGCGGAACGTCAAACTGCACTCGCGTGCGACGAGCTCTGCATGCAGCGCGAGGGCGCGGCGCTGACTGCGATTGGGCGCGAACGCAGCCACGTCAAGTCGCACCGGCTGGCATTCGCGGCAGGCATCGCAATAGGGGCGATAGGTGAATACGCCACTGCGGCGAAATCCGGCCCGTACCAGTTCGCTGTAGGTGGCGCTGTCGATCAGGTGCGTGGGCGTGGCCACCTGCGACCGGGCGATGCGACCCGGCAGGTAGGAGCAACCGTAGGGCGCCGTGGCGTAGAACTGCAGCAACGGAAAGGGCGGCAGATCACGAAGGTGAGTCACGGCTGGCGCCTGAAATGACCATCGATGGCGTCCGCCGGCCAGTCCCCGGGCTCATCGCCTTGCGCGCACAAGTCATCGAGCCGCGCGGTAAAGTCGCAACGGGGAATCGGGCGGGCGCCGAGCGAGGCGAGGTGTCTGGTTTCCATCTATTTTTGACGCGTCACGCACGTCGCTGAACATCGATTCGCCGTAAAAGGCCCGGCCGATCGCAACACCGTAAAGTCCTCCGGCGATCCTGTCGTCGATCCATGTTTCCACGCTATGCGCGTAGCCGAGCCGGTGCAGTTCGCGATACGCAGCTTGCATTTCTCCGGTGATCCAGGTGCCGGCCTGACCTTCGCGAGGCTTACCGGCGCAGGCGCGGACGACATCATCGAAGGCCGAGTCGAGGCGAACTTCGTACTTCGCATTGCGCAGGGTTTTCGCCAGCGAGGCGGATATCTTGAGTTCGTCGGGAGCGAGCACCATGCGCGGATCAGGACTCCACCACAGGATCGGCTCGCCCGCCGTATACCAGGGAAAAATACCTCGTCGATAGGCGGCGATCAGGCGCTGCGGGCTTAGATCGCCGCCGGCTGCAAGCAGACCGTCGGGTTCAACCAGCGCCCTTTCAAGCGCAGGAAATTCAGGTTCCCGAGGCAGCCACGGAATCATCAGCCATGCGGGAAGGTGACCACGTGGTCGACATCGAGGCGGATGCCGATTCTTTCGCCAATGGCGTGGTTGTGATGGGAAGGCACCAGGGACAGCACCTGCGCACCGGACGCGAGGCGCAGCGTGTAGAGAAACTCCGCACCGCGAAAGGCCTTGGCGATAACTTCGGCTTTCACTTCGCTGTCGTCATCATGGACTACATCGTCCGGGCGCAACAGAACATCCAGCCTGCAGTCGCGTTGGCATTCGGCGCAACTTGGTCCGCAATCCATCGGCACATCGGATTCGAGTCGGCCCAGTTCCACCTGAACTACCTGTCGTGAAATAACCTCGCCGGGCAGGAACACGCCTTGGCCGATGAAATCGGCAACCTGGCGCGTGGCGGGGCGGTGATAGAGGTTATACGGCGTGTCCCATTGCTCGATCGCGCCTTCGCGCATGATGCCGACCATGTCAGCGACAGCGAAGGCTTCGTTCTATGTCGCGCACTTCCAGTGACAATCTCTCACGCAGTTCGACGTCGAGATTGGAAAAAGGCTCGTCGAGCAGCAGCAAATGCGGCTGTGGCGCCAGGGCGCGCGCCAGTGCCACGCGCTGCTGCTGGCCGCCGGAGAGCTCGTGCGGATAGCGCCCGCCTAGATCAACCAAGCCGATCAGTTCCAGCATTTCGTCGATACGTCGCCGTCTCGCCAGCGCCGACTTTTCACGCAGGCCAAAGCCGATGTTGTCGGCGATCGACAGGTGCGGGAACAGCGCGTAATCCTGAAACACCATGCCGATGCGTCGCTTCTCCGCCGGCACCTGCGTAGCCTCGCTGGCGATCGTCGTTCCGTTGAGACGGATGCTGCCGGCCGAGGGAATTTCGAAACCCGCAATCAGCCGCAGCATGGTGGTCTTGCCGCAGCCCGAAGATCCCAGCAGGCAGGCTATCTCGCCTGGGGCGAGGACGAAAGACAGATCGCGCACAACGGCTCGCTGGCCGTAGGCATGGCTGACGCGATCGACTTCGAGCAAAGACATGATCGTTGCACAGATGGCGGGTTGTGGAGAATGAGTCTCAATTATAATCGGCTGGCCGTGTCCCGCCCATTGAACCTCTCCGCACTTTCGGCCGTCTCCTTCGCGCTCGCGGTTCTGGTCGCGCTGCCGGTGCTCGCGGTGGGCGCCAATCTTTTCTCCGGCGGTACGGGAGAAACCTGGGCCCATCTGATGGCAACGGTGCTGCCCGAATATGTGGCGAACTCGATCTGGCTTTGTCTGGGCGTCGGCATCGGCGTGGCCGCCATGGGTACCGGAGCGGCCTGGCTGGTGGCGCTGAATGATTTTCCCGGCAGGCGCATCGCGGAATGGGCGCTGCTGCTGCCGATGGCGATGCCGGCGTATGTGCTGGCCTACACCTATACCGATTTCCTGCAGTTCGTCGGACCGGTACAAACCGGCTTGCGCGAAAGCTTCGGTTGGAGCAAGGGCGATTACTGGTTTCCGGATGTGCGCTCGCTATCAGGCGCGGTGGTGCTGTTTTCCTGCGTGCTGTATCCCTACGTCTATCTGCTGGTGCGTACCGCCTTTCTCGACCGCGCCCGCGGCATGATCGAAGCCGCGCGCGCTCTCGGCCTCAATCCCTGGCAGGGGTTCTGGCGGGTCTCAATCCCGTTGGCGCGGCCGGCCATCGCCGCCGGTATGGCGCTGGCATTGATGGAGACGCTGGCCGATTACGGCACGGTGGCCTACTTCGCGGTGCAGACCTTCACTACCGGAATTTACCGGGCCTGGTTCTCGCTGGGCGACCGGATTGCCGCCGCACAACTTGCCGCAGCCCTGCTCGGTTTCGTGGCTCTGCTGATCCTGCTGGAGCGCATCAGCCGTGGCCGTGCCCGTTACCACGACACCAGCGGCCGTCGTCGTGCCACGCGGCAGGTGCTCACCGGCTGGCATGCGGTGCTTGCCCAAATCGGCTGCGCTATTCCCGTTTTTGTCGGCTTTGCCCTGCCGGTGGCGTTGCTGCTGCGCCTCGCACTGGGAGATGTCGGCGAGGAAGCCGGCGGCTTTGCCGGGCGGTTTTTTGTGTTGGCGCGCAACAGTTTTACGTTGGCGGCGCTGGCGGCCGTGCTGGCGGCGCTGCTGGCCTTGTTGCTGGGCTATGCGGCGCTCGATGGACGCCGGCTGCCGGGATTGGCGAGCCGTATCGTCGGCTTGGGCTACGCCGTTCCGGGTTCGGTCATCGCCGTTGGCGTGCTGATCCCGGTCACCCGCCTGGATCATTTTCTGGCCGGGCTGTGGCAACAGATGACGGGAGCCAATCCCGGCCTGATTCTTACCGGAGGCATTGCCGCGCTGGTGTATGCGTATCTGGCGCGCTTCCTTGCGATTGCGCTGCAAACCATGGAGGCCGGCCTTGCTCGCATCACCCCCAGCATGGAGGCGGCGGCGCGCAGCCTTGGCAGCAACCCCGGCGAAACCTTGCGCCGCGTGCATCTGCCGCTGATGCGGGCCTTTCAACTTCGATACGCTCGCCACCCAAACCTATACGCTGGCTGCCGACGAACGCCTGGCGGAGGCCTCAAGTGCGGCGCTGGCCATTGTCGCGGTCGGCCTGCTGCCGATCATTATGCTGGCGCGGCAGATTGCCGTCGGTCGCAGTGAAACGATGGCCTGCTGAATTCCTTTGCGTTCTGCGCCGGCGGGTCTTCTAGAGGCTGCGTGAAACCTCGACCGCGCCTTCGGGATCGTCGGTGAGCCTGACGATGAAATCAAGAACATCCATCAGCGTCAGCATCGACTCGTTGTCGGGCAGCACCTGCCCGCGGATTTGGGTGTAGCCCTGCTGTCGCGCTGCTTCCATCAGGCATCGCATCAGACGGGAACCCAAGCCCTGCCCTGCGGCCTCATTGGCGACAATGATGGCGAATTCACAGGTCTTGCCGTCGGGCAGCGCGGCGTAATTGGCCTCGCCCAGCATCCACGTGCGACCATCGCGCCGGACCGTTGCCACCAGAGTGAGTTCGCGGCTGTAGTCGATCTGGGTATAGCGTGCCAGCAGGTTTTGCGTGAGTTCGGACACCGAACTGAAATACCGGAAGTATTTGCTCCGGTGCGAGAGTCCGCGCACGAATTCCTGAAGTGCCGTGGCATCTTCCGGGCGGATCGGGCGGATGGTGCAACCTGTCCCGTTCTTGAGTGTCCACTCGCCCGCAAATTGGGCGGGATAGGGATAGATCGCCATGTGGCCGTAGCGAGCGCTGTTGGCCGGGAGCGGCCGGATGTCAATGCGCACGCTGGTGACCACGGCGCCGTTTTCATCCGCCAGCAATGAACTGATGTCGAGTGCCCGCACCCACGGAAGTTCGCTGGCGATCTCGGAAACGCGCAGCAGAATGTCGCGCAGCGGCTCTTTGGCTACAGCAGGCATCTGGCGCAAGGGGCCGAGCAACCGGGCTACGTGCGGTACGCCAATCATTTCGCCGACAAGACGCGGATTGAGGGGGGGCAAGGCGATCGAGCGGGCGTCATAAATGTCGGGCGCGATACCTCCCTCGGAAAGCGCCAGCACCGGGCCGAATACGCGATCGGGCCGAATCGAAATGCGCAGCGCGCGCCCGCTTGGCTTGTCGATATACGGCTCCAGATAGACTTCCCTGCAGCCTCCCGCGTTGATCAGATTGTGAAACGCGGCCGCAACCTCTTCCGCGGATTTCGGGAACACGCGTCCTCCCGTGCCGAGTAGCGGCTGCCCGCGGCTTTGCGTGGCCGGCTTCATTACTACCGGATAGCCAAGCTGATTGGCTATTGCTATTGCTTCGCCTTCGTTCATGGCCACGGTGGTGGGCGATACGGGTATATGGAAAGCAGCCAGTACCGCTTTGGCCTCGGGCAAACTCAGAATCTGGCGGTTTTCACCCAGCGCTCTGGCTATGACTGCTTGTGCGCGTTCGGTATCGGGTTCCTGGTACGAGGTCAGGGCTGGCGGAGTTTCCTTGAGCAGTTTCTGGTTGCGTACCCAGTTCACCATGAAGGCGAAGGCGACCACGGCATTTTCCGGCGTGCGGAAAGTGGGGATGCCCGCCCTGGCAAAGGTGGCCCGGCCTTCGCGTGCCTCGGATTCACCCATCCAGCATGTCAGCAGCGGCTTGGTGATCTGCTGAGTGGTGCCTATGACGGCGTGCGCCAGTTCGGTAGGGGAGACAAAGGTATTTGGCGAGAGTATGGCGAGCACGCCATCTACGTTCGGGTCATCGATGCAGGTCGTCAGCGCACCGACGAATCGTTCCGGATTGGCATCGAAAAGCACATCGACCGGATTGCCGTCGGACCAGGCGGGCGGTAGCCGGGCATTCAGGAGCTCAAGGGTTTCTGGTGCCAGCGCCGCCAGTTCGATGCCAAGTTCCGCCGCCGTATCGGAGGCCATCACCGCCGGGCCTCCACCATTCGAGATGATGCCGAGGCAACTCCCCTTCGGCATGCGCGGAGTCGTCAGGGCGCGCGCAGCAGAAAACATGTCGCCGATCGACCGGACGCGCAGTACGCCGGCACGGCGCAGGGCGGCGTCGAACGCATCATCCCGGTCAACCGCTGTCTTGCTGTGGGACTCTGCGATGCGTGCCGACATGGGGTGATTCCCGGCCTTGACGGCAATGACCGGCTTGACGCTGGCGGCGGCGCGCGCCGCACTCAGGAAGCGGCGCGCGTCGTGAAGTCCCTCGAGATAGAGGAGGATGCTTTCTGTTTTGGGGTCGGCAGCGAGGAAATCGAGGATTTCAGGCAGTTCGAGATCGGTACCTTCACCGGGGCCGAATATCGCGGAAAATCCGAATTCATTGTTCATGCTCCAGTCAAGAATTCCCGCACAAATCGCGCTTGACTGGGAGATGAAGGCCAGATTGCCGACCGGGACGGTCTTGGTAATCGGTGTCGCATTGAATCCGCTATGGGGCAGGACAAAGCCGAGGGCCTTGGGTCCCAGAATGCGTATCTGCTTCCGCGCGGCGATCTCCTGCAAGCAGCGCAGATTTTCCCGGCCATTCGCGTCGGCGTCGCGAAATCCTGCCGAATAAACGATCGCCGACCGGATGTTTCGGCGGCCGCAAGCCTCAAGGATCTCCGGAATGTTGTCGGCCGGCGCGGCGATGAGCGCCAGGCTCAGCCACGCTTCGACCGCTTCCAGCGACGGATGGCACGGGTGCCCTTCGATCTCGGAATACTTCGGGTTGACGAAATGACATCGCCCGGAATGACTTCCCTGCAAGAGATTCTTTGCCAATCCGTGACCGAGCGTGCCGATCGTCTGGCTGGCCCCAAACAGGACAATCCCGGTGGGCGCCACAAAGGGATGGAGCGGTGTTCTGTCCAATGCCATTGTTCGGGGTCTTCCCTGTGCCGGTGTGTTGCCCGCAGCCTAGCCAGGCGGCGGTTGTTCTACGCCGAGTTCTACCAGCGTTTCGATGGCGCCGGTTATGTCGCCGCGCAGGTTATGCAGAGGCGCCGCCATGAAATGCAGCCGCTTTCCGTTGATGCCGAAGGTCGGGAAGAAATCCTCCGCTTCGAACGCACCGGCAACCAGCACCGAGGGCTTGGCGCGGGCTCCGTAGTAGGCGGCGAGTTCTTCCTGCGTGGCTCGGCGGACGATCATCTCGGCCAGAACCACGCGGCGCGTGTCGTAGGGATAGAACGCGCGCCAGGTCTCGTCGCGCCCCAATACTTCTTGAGCCGGGGTGTTTGTCAGGGTTTCGCAGGCCTTGTTCCAGTGCGTAACGCGGCAATTTGCGTCGAGAACGAAGGTGGCGACGGGGCTGCCGGCCACAATCTCGACCAGGCGACGTTCGGCTTCGCGGCGTGCGGTTTCTGCTTCCTTGCGTTCAGTGATGTCCTGCAGCGTTTCAATGCAGCCGACAACCTTGCCGTCCGCGTCGCGTATCGGGGCGGCGCTGAATGCAAGCCAACATCCTTCCTCGCCAAAGGTCGGAAAGAAATCTTCGGACTCCCATCCGCCGGGGCAGTGCTCGGCCTGCCGGTATTTCCCGCGGTAGAACTTGTCGAGAAGGGCGAGCGGAGCACCATCGACGACAATGTCGGCCAGAATCGGCCGATGCGCAGGATAGAAGGCGCGCCATTGATGGTGCGTTCCCAGCACCTCTTTCGCCGGGATGCCTGACATCCTTGCCAAGGCATCATTCCAGTGGGTAACAACGTGGCTGGAATTGATGACAAAGGCCGGAACAGGGCTTCCGTCAAGGATGCGCGACGAAATGTCGATGAGCAGTGATTCAGACAAACCGGCCCCCTCGTTAACGACTTGTTTGCAAGAATGTTACTGCAAAACCGGCGAGGGGACGTGCCGGTCAGGTCGTGTCAGAGCGACTTGTGGGCGCCGTCGCACAGTGCGCCGTTGGCGCTTTGCTTGCAGCCGCAAAAATAGACGGTTTTGCTTTCTTCGGCACTGTACTTGACCGGAGTGAATGCGGATCCCTTGTGGCTGCCGTCACAAAACGGTTGCGACTTGCTTTTGCCGCATGAGCACCAGTAGTAATCCTTGCCCTTCTCTACTTCAACGGCGAACGGGGTCTTTGCGGCGATTTCCGGCGTGGACATTTTCTGCTCCTGATATTGTTGGGGAAGGGCGCACTATAGATACATTGGGGATGGCGCGACATCCTGGGCAGGGAACAGTTTGTTTCTACCGGGAGAACAATGGCCCCAAGAGTCGGCGCTGGCTCGCTTTGCGTACCT
>JAPLRA010000468.1:0-4827 GCA_026399445.1 Sulfuritalea sp. | reverse complement strand
TCCAGCCGGCGCGGTCGTAGATGCGCTGTGCGGCGACGGCGTTCTTTGCCAGCATGGCCACCGGCAAGTTGTCCGCCCTGAACTTGCCCATGGCCTCGAGCGCCGGGTTCTTGACCACGACGCTGGCTGCCGCCGGCCATTCGTTATTGCCGTCAGCGAAGTAGCGCTGTGCGTCGTCGCCGGCGAGGTATTCGAGGAACCTGATGGCGGACTCCTTGTTCGGCGCGGTTTTCAGCATGCCGCCGCCAGAGATGTTGATGTGTGTTCCAAAGCTCTTCTGGTTCGGCCAGATGATGGTGATGCGCTCCATCAAGCGCCGGTCTTCCGGCTTTTCCGAGCGCAGCAGGCGGGCGAGGTAGTAGGTATTGGACACTGCGACACCGCATTCGCCCGCCGCAACGGACTTGATCTGGTCCGTGTCGCCACCTTTGGGGGCGCGGGCGAAATTGGCGACCACGCCACGCGCCCATTCTTCGGCCCTGGCTTCACCGAGATGGGCAATCAGCGCGGCCATCAGCGAGATGTTGTAGGGGTGACTGCCGGAACGCGAGCACACCTTGCCCTTGAGCTTGGGGCCGGCCAGATCTTCGTAGTTCTGTACGTCCTCGGCTTTGACCTTGGCGGGAATGCGATCTTCCAGCAATTTGGACTTCACCGGGGCGAACAGCCCTAGTTCGTCAGCCTTGGCAAGGCGCGCGGCGTCAACCGTGAGAAAAATGTCGGCCGGGCTGTTCGCGCCCTCGTTACGGATGCGCTCCAGAAGCTCGTCTTCCTTGGCTTCGATACGATTGATCTTGATGCCCGTCTGTCGGGTGAAGTTGGCATAGAGCGCTTCGTCTGTCTGGTAGTGGCGGGCAGAGTAGAGGTTGAGCACCTTTTCCTGTGCAGACGCTGTAGCGGCAGCGACAGCGAGCACGGTGAGCATGACGAGCGGCAGAGGGGTTGATTTCATCGGGAACAAATCCAGGCCAAAATTGGGTTCCACAGATTGTATTAAGAATCATTCGCAATAGCAAGGCAAAAATAAACCAGCGCAAGGCTGGCGGGGGAGGGCTACGTCGGACTAGTCAATACTGATGCGGCGCGCTCCATTGAATCGCTTCATCCAGTAGCCATCGCGCAGATCCTCGATGCGGACGCGCCCGCCCGTGCGCGGGGCATGAACAAACTGGTTGTCGCCAAGATAGATGCCAACATGGGAGAAGGCTTTACGCATGGTGTTGAAGAACACCAGGTCGCCCGGGCGGAGTTCTTCCCGGTCGATGACTTCTCCCGATTTGCTCATTTCCTTTGAACTGCGTGGGAGCATCAGCCCAAGGCCTTCGCGGAAGACATGGCCGACAAAACCGGAACAATCGAAGCCGGCTTCCGGAGAGCTACCGCCGCGGCGGTAGCGGATGCCGAGCAGGTCCATGGCTTGGTCGATCGCATCCTGAGCTGTCGCCGTGGCACGATCAACGAAGGAAACCTGCAACGGCGGTGGAACCACAATGGGTTCGTCGGCACGGGCACTGGAGGCAACAAGCAGGCCGGCGAGCAGAAAAATACGCGCCAGGCGGATCGGGGTTTCTTGCATGGGGCCGGACTATAGCTCTGGTCGGCACCCGCTGTAAACCCCCATTCGGTTGCCGATTCAGCGTCTTGTAAGCATCCTCTGGCTATAATCACCCGCTTGGATGCGCGGTGGATCACCGCAGCCGGGTATCGACGGAACACCAATACGAGGGGGTTATCGTGGGTTTCAAGGCTTACCTGATCAATCAAGAAGAAGGCAAGGTGGTCAGCCGGTTCGTCGATATGGACGAGTCGCAGCTCGATCCGGGCGAAGTCAGCATCGCCGTCACTCACTCCAGCATTAATTACAAGGACGCCCTGGCGGCGACCGGGACCGGGCGCATCATTCGTCGCTTTCCGTGCATCGGTGGCGTCGATCTGGCCGGGCGCGTGACGGTCAGCGCCGACTCCCGCTTCAAACCCGGTGACGAGGTTCTGGCGACGAGGTCCGACATTGGTGTCGCCCAGCATGGCGGTTACGCAGAAATGGCTCGTCTGCCGGCAGACTGGGTGGTCAGGTTGCCCGCAGGTCTTTCCCTGCACGATGCGATGGCCTTGGGTACGGCGGGTTTTACAGCGGCGCTGGCTGTGGTGAGGATGGAGCACGACGGACTGGCGCCGGACAAAGGCCCGGTGGTCGTATCGGGCGCAACCGGTGGCGTCGGCAGCATCGCCATCGAGATTTTGGCTAAACGGGGCTATCACGTCGTCGCTCTTACCGGGAAAGAGACCGAGAGCGACTATCTGAAGGGACTGGGTGCCAAGGAGGTCATGTTGCGCCAGTCGCTCGACCTCACGACGATCAAACCACTGGGCAAGGAAACCTGGGCCGGCGCCGTAGACAACCTCGGTGGCGATGTGCTCGCCTGGATGGCCAGCACGATGAAGGTCGGTGGCGCGCTGGCGTCAATCGGCCTCGCCGCCAGTTTCAGCCTGAACACGACCGTCATGCCCTTTATTCTGCGCGGCGTGAGTCTGCTTGGCATCGATTCGGTTAACTGCCCGATGGCGCAGCGGGCGAAGGTTTGGCAACATCTGGCGACGGACATGCATCCCGCCGACCTCGCATCGGGTTCGGCGCAGATGATTCGCGACATCTCTTTTGCCGACTTGCCGGCGGCGTTTGACGACTACATTCAGGGGCGGGTCAAGGGCCGCGTCGTCGTAAATATTGCCGCTTGAATATGAGGCGCATCAGCACCACCACTTTTTCAACTGCGAAATAAAATCATAGAAGGATCGTCATGGGAAAATATGCAGAGTTCTACAAGCGTTCCATCGAGCAACGGGATGATTTTTGGGCCGAGCAGTCGGCGCTGATCGACTGGCAGACGCCACCGAAGCAGATCTGTGATTTCTCGCGGCCGCCATTTGCCAACTGGTTTGTGGGCGGCAAGACCAATCTCTGCCATAACGCGGTCGATCGCCACGCGGCGAAGCGTCCGAACGCTCGCGCCCTGGTCTATATCTCGACCGAGACCAATGAGGAAAAGAGCTATTCCTTCGCAGAATTGAAGGCTGAAGTGGTGCGCATGGCGGCGATCATGCAGGCGTTGGGCGTCGTCAAGGGCGACCGTGTCCTGATCTATATGCCGATGATCGCCGAGGCAACCTTTGCCATCCTCGCCTGTGCCCGTATTGGAGCGATACATTCGGTGGTGTTCGGTGGTTTTGCCTCCGGTTCGCTGGCGACTCGCATCGACGATGCGAAGCCGAAGCTGATCGTCTCCAGCGATGCCGGCATGCGCGGCGGCAAGGCGGTGCCCTACAAGCACCTGCTGGATGAAGCCTGCAAGATTGCGGAATTCCCGCCGGAAAAAGTCCTGATGATCGATCGCGGTTTGGACAAGGGGTGGCCCAAGGTAGCGGGCCGCGACGTCGACTACGCCGAACTGCGTACAAAATATATGGATGCGGACGTGCCCTGCGAGTGGATGGAGTCCACCGAGCCGTCCTATATCCTCTATACCTCGGGCACCACCGGCAAACCCAAGGGCGTGCAGCGCGACACGGGCGGCTATGCCGTCGCGCTGGCCGCGTCGATGAAGCACATTTTCACCGGCGGCGAGGGCGAGACCATGTTCTCCACCTCCGACATCGGCTGGGTGGTTGGCCACAGCTACATCATCTATGGCCCGCTGATCGCCGGTATGGCCACTATCATGTACGAAGGCACGCCGATTCGTCCCGATCCCGGCATCTGGTGGCAGATCGTCGAGAAGTACAAGGTCACCGTGATGTTCTCGGCGCCGACCGCGGTTCGTGTGCTGAAGAAGAGCGACAACAGCTGGCTGCACAAGTACGACCTGTCTTCGCTCAAGCACCTGTTCCTTGCCGGCGAGCCGCTGGATCAACCGACCCATGAGTGGATCATGGGCGAGCTCAAACTACCGGTGATCGACAACTATTGGCAGACCGAGACCGGCTGGCCGATATTGTCGACGGTGCGAGGCGTCGAGGACACCAAGATCAAGTTCGGCACCCCAAGCTTCGCGGTGTATGGCTATGACTTGCGCATTTTCCGTGAAGATGGAACGGTCTGCGACGCCAATGAGAAAGGCATCGTCGGCATCGTGCCGCCGCTGCCGCCGGGTTGTCTCTCCACCATCTGGGGCGACGATGATCGTTTCGTCAGCACTTATTTCAGTCTGTTCAAGGAGCCGCAGGTCTATTCGTCCTTCGACTGGGGCATCAAGGACGAGGAGGGCTATCACTACATTCTCGGTCGTACTGACGACGTAATCAACGTCGCCGGTCACCGCCTCGGCACCCGCGAGATAGAAGAAGCCATACAAGGTCATACAGCGGTGGCCGAAGTCGCGGTAGTCGGTGTCAATGATCAGTTGAAAGGTCAGGAACCGGTCGCTTTCGTCGTGGTCAAGGACGCGGCGCGGGTGGCGACTCCCGAGCTGCGTACCGCGCTCGAGGCGGAGATCAAGAAGGTGGTCGACGGCAACCTTGGCGCCATTGCGCGACCGAAGCGGGTGCATTTCGTCACGGGCTTGCCCAAGACACGTTCCGGCAAGATGCTGCGGCGTTCGATTCAGGCGCTCGCTGAAGGCCGCGATGCCGGCGACCTGACAACGATCGACGATCCGTCTACCCTGGAACAGATCAAGGCAGCATTGGCGGGCTGAGCAAAGAGTTTGACCGGAGGCGCGATTCGGGTAGAATTCGCGCCTCTTTTGCAGGCAGCAGGCGCGTAGCTCAGCTGGTTAGAGCACCACCTTGACATGGTGGGGGTCGTTGGTTCGAGTCCAATCGCGCCTACCA
>JAPLRA010000387.1 GCA_026399445.1 Sulfuritalea sp. | reverse complement strand
TCTATCTTGAGTTCGCCGACGGGCAATTCGTGCAATTGAGATAGCGAGGCATAGCCGGTGCCGAAGTCGTCGATGGAAAGCGTGAAGCCAGCGGCGGAGAGCTGTCGCAGCCGCTCTTCGGCGAATTCGACGTCCATCATCGCCACTGACTCCGTGACTTCGAGAGTGACTGCAGTGTGCGGAATGCCGTAGAACTCCATGTCGGCCTTCAGCACGTCAAAGAAGTTTGCGGCGAACAACTGGCGTTTTGAAATGTTGAGCGCGAGATGAAGCCTTGGGTGCGTGGTGCGCCATTTCACGAACTGTTCAAGAGCCTGTCTCCGCACCTGGTCCCCAAGCTCGCCGATCAGGCCGAGGCTTTCCGCCATGGGTATGAATACGGCGGGCGATATCCAGCCGGCTTTTTCATCGTGCCAGCGCGCCAGTGCCTCGACTCCCGCCAGGCGCATCCCTCCATGCCGGTGCGGACGGGCCGCAACGAGTGGCTGAAACCAGACGCTGATGTGCTTGTCGCGAATCGCCTGCGCCAGGCGCGACTGGGTGTCGAATTTGGCCTTGCTCAGACCTTTTTCCGTCATGTCGCCGAACATCTGAAAATTGTTTCGGCCCTGCGACTTGGCGTGGAACATGGCGCGATCTGCCTGCGCCAGCAGCGCGTCGACTTCCTCGCCGTCGTCGGGATAGAGCGCAACGCCCATGCTGAAGGTGATGTTGACCGACAAGCCTTCGATGTCAAAGGTTTGATGCATGGCTTCGACCAGTCGCTGCGCTGCCTGGCGCGCGAGATCCGCGCTCGCCAGTTCCGGCAGCAGGATCACGAATTCGTCCCCGCTCCAGCGCGCCAGCGTGTCGCCTTCGTGCAGGTTGCTCTTGATCACATTCGCCAGCTTGACCAGCAAGGCATCGCCGGTCTTGTGGCCGTGTGAATCATTGATGTTCTTGAAGTGATCGAGATCGATGAGGCAGACGGCAACGTGCTGGTCGCCGCGTTCGGCGAGTTGGACGGCCTTGTGGATGCGGTCCTCCAGTAGCGCGCGGTTGGGCAGGTTGGTCAACGCGTCATGCAGGGCCATGTGCGCGATGTGTCGTTCCTGCTGATGGCTTAGGGTGATGTCGCGCAGCACCCCGCGGATGCCCTGGATTTGTCCGTCACTGCTGCGTTCCGCGACGAAGCGGCAATCCATCAGCTTCTCGGCCTGGGCTCCGACAAAACGGAAGCGGCCGCGGAACTCGCCGCGCCGTCCATCAATCAGTTCCAGCAGGTAGAGCCGGAAGCCGTCGCGGTCATCTTCCTTGA
Source organism: Sulfuritalea sp. (assembly GCA_026399445.1). Lineage (GTDB taxonomy): Bacteria > Pseudomonadota > Gammaproteobacteria > Burkholderiales > Rhodocyclaceae > Sulfuritalea. The sequence continues at coordinate 4,053 of JAPLRA010000387.1, read as the reverse complement.
TGCTGTCCGGAAGTTGGAATCCCGCGGTCGGCTTGTTTCCGATCAATTGCCACCAGCCCTCATTGGCTCTCACAATGCACCCGTCGGTTGTGATTTCGAGCACGGCCTCGTCGAGCATGTTCAAGGTGCGGACGAAGGAATGCTGCTCGGCGGACAATTCCTTTTCCTTGTCCAGCGCGACATTCAAGGCCTGAAACGGCTGCTGGACGCTATCGACGAAGACCGCGCGGAAAATGAAACCGTAGCAGAGGATCTTGTAGACGTGGCCGACCACGTTGAATATGTCCGACACCGAAGCATAGAGCGTGAAGCACAACTCGGACAACGCGGCAATCGCCGCCGCGAGGAACAATTCGGTGGCGTTGAAGCCCGCTCCCCGTCGCGCCTGGCGGTAGAAGAGCGCGGCTGTTGCCGCATACACTGCGACCAAGCCATATTCGAGCAGGACTTTGAGCGGCGTCAGCCCCTGACCCGTTATGAAAAAGTCGGGCAGCGAGTCGGGATGAAACAGAACGACTCGGTAGATCACCGTCACATAAACTGCGAGGGCGATCATCAGCAGATAGCGGCTTTTGAAACTCAGCGAAGCTCGCCACGGGCGCAGGGCAACGGCGAGCAGCCCAATCGCCACCAGGAAGCGCGCGCCGAGCCAGAAGGCAATGGCCTTTTGCGGGCTGGACGCCGTCACAAAGTCCGGCATGCCGTGGTACGAGAGGGTGTGTGCAAAATCCAGCAGGGCGGCGCCGAACAGCACCGCGCCAATCAGCAGGACATTGCCCGGACGTGATTCGGCCCATGCGTTCCATGCGATGCCGAACGAGAGCATGGCGACCACGATGGCCGCGGTTTCCAGCGTGGTGTGCAGTGGCAGGTAGCGGCTCAGGCCGAGATCGGCACTCGAGGGAGAAAGCCACAGCAAACCGTAGAGCAGGGTCAAGCCGCCAACCCAGCGCAAGGCGCGCGTCAGATTACGATTGTCGTCGGAGGTGGACGCAGCGCCTGCCAGATGATGCATGCAAACCTCATGCACACAAACTCGGAAGGCTTACGATAGCACGATGCCCCGGTACTTGTAGCGGGCGAATGTCACGTCGAGGCAGCAAAGGGATTCAGTCAGAAGTTGCGACAACAAGCTCCGAGCCACGCGCCAGCCAGTTGCCGATCAGAAAGCTGCTCCCCAGCAAGGCGACGACGACGACGCCGACCAGGAGTTCCTTGCCCTCGTACCAGTGCGATATGTCGGCATGCAGCCAGCGTGCGAGGCCGAAGGCGGCCACCGAAAAGCTGATGGCGGCGACCATCAGGCCCATGACCCGCGATGCGATGCGGGCGCGATGGTCGGCGCGGCGCAGCAGGCTGGCGATCCACAAACCGTTGGCGCCGTCGGCCAGCAGCATGCCGACGGTGAAGGCCAGCCCGAGCGCCAGGGCATGGGGCATGCCGCCATGTTGTGTGGCGGTCACTGCAAACAGCGCGGCCTGGCTCATGGTGTCGAAGGAAAGGGCGAACAGGGAACCCACGGCGGCAATCGCCAGCGGATGCGAGGTGGCCTGCAGACGGCGCAGCAGGCCGGCCTTGACGCCTACGGTGGCCACCATGTCACCGGCTGGCGCCATCAGCACGGCGCGCAGATTGAGGATGCCGAGCAGGGTCAGGAAGCTGATGGAAATCCAGGTGCCGAGGTCTTCCATCCACACGGGTACTTGCCACTTCGTAGACGCGAGACCGACGCCGAATGCAATCAGCATGACGACGGCACCGTGGCCGAGCGAGAACAGCGAACCGCACCAGCGGGCGCGGGCGGGGGCAAAGCGCAGGTTGTAGCGGGTCAGCCCGTCGATGGTGGCCAGATGGTCGGCGTCGAGCCCGTGCTTGGCGCCCAGTATGAAAACCAGGGCGAGGAGGGCGATCCAGTCGTTGGGCAGATCCATGGGTGGAGGCCTATTCAGCGATGTATGTATGAAGTCTAGTAAAAAGATCATACAAAATCCATGCCCGTCCTTGGCTATGTTGCAAGTTGCTTTGAATCAGTTGCTTATGGAATCTGTTTCGGTTTGGGCTGGTTAGTTCCTATGCGGGCGCGGCTTCAATCTATCCGGTTTGGGTCCGACACAAATGTCGGCGCCAGCGGCGGCGAATTTCCGGGAATGTCCGACAAGTACCCCACGCGACAAAACAGCCGCCACGGAAAAGACCGGCGAATGGCGGTATGTGCTAAGGTCGTCGACCCCCTTCTACCTCTCCCTCTTTCGAATGGCCGCCAATCCTTTGTTCAATAGTGACGCCCTGGGCGATTTTGCCGACCGGTTTGGCAGCGCGACGCTGCAACGCGGCAGGGCTTATGCGGGAGAGCGCCGGGTGCGGATGAAGCGCGTGGAACGGGCGCCAGGCGAGATTCATGTCGAAGCAGAGGTCCAGGGTACGCGCAAGCATCCTTATGAGGTCGATCTCTGGCTGGAAGTCGATCAGGGCGGCGCCGTTCTGGATGTCGATAACTCCTGCATGTGTCCGCAGCGGGAAAACTGCAAGCATGTGGTGGCGGTGCTGCTGAGTCTCGGGCAGACGCTGGACATCGCAGGTTTTGCCGTGCACGAAAATGCACAGCATGGGAAGGAAGCGGGCTATCCCGAACCAAGCGCGGCGACGCTCGAGTGGCTGGGTTCTCTCGATCAGCCTGAGGAAATGGTGCCCGAGAAGAATTCCCGGGCCCGCGTCGTCTATCTGCTGCGGCCTGGCAGTCCGCCCAGTCTCAGCCTGGGCAAGAGCCGGCCCTTGAAAAAGGGCGGTTTTGGCAAACCGGCCATCTACCGGCCGCAGCCCTATGACCTCGGCAGTGCGCGCAGTCACCGCGACTTCATTCTCGACGAGGACATCCAGCCACTGCGCCTGTTCCTGGCCTTGCAGGCCGGTGGTGGCTATTTCTATAACGAAGCGGTGGATCTGACGGGGGAGATGGGGGCACTGGTGTTGCGTCTGGCGCTGCGCACCGGACGGTTGCAGCTGGATGACCTGCAGGAAGTGGCTCTGTCTTCCGGGCCGCCGATACCCCTCAACCTGCACTGGATGCACACGCCGGCCGGTCTTCAGCAACTGTCCTTCGACCTGCCGGCACCTCTGCAGATGATTCCGACCTGGCCACCGTTCTATCTGGATACGGCGGCGGGGAGGGTGGGCGAGCTCCAGTCGGACCTGTCCGCGAACTTGTTGCAGCAACTCATGAACGCGCCGCCGCTGAACGAGGCCGATGCGCCTTTGGTGCGTCAGCGCCTGACGCAACTGGGGCATGTTCGACACCTCGCGCTGCCGCTGCCTGACGCGCCGGAGGCTGTTGCCGCGGGCAAGCCCTCGGCACGGCTGCTGCTGACCCAGGGCAGCTTCCGTCATGCGTCGATGAACCGCCTGCACGACGATCGGGCGCTCGCGGTGCTGTATTTCGACTATCCGCACGGACCGACGGTGGTAGGCGTCGAGCAGCCTTCGCCGTTCATGCGGCAGCGAGTGGGCGGGCAGTGGCAGACGTTGCAGCGGGATCTGGATGCGGAAGGCGAAATCCGGCAATTGCTGCACGACTACGGGTTGGAGAACTGGCAACGCAGTCTCGGCGTTTACCAGCGTCTCGAGGGCACCGAGGATGGCCTGATGCCGCTGCGCAACGATGCGGCGGGCTGGCTGGCTTTCCTCAACGAGGCGGTGCCCGAACTGGAAAAGATGGAAGTCTCGGTAGTCCTTGCCGAGGATTTTCCCTATTGCATCGCTCAGGCCGAAGACTGGTTCGTGGCGGTCGAAGAGGCCGTCGGCAGCGACTGGTTCGATATGGATCTTGGCGTTACGGTGGCCGGCGAGAGGCTGAGCCTGGTGCCGCCATTGTTGCGTCTGTTGCGCGAACAGCCGGATTTGCTCGGCCTGGTGCGCAGCCTGGAAGACAGTCAGACGTTTCCCGTCGCGCTCGATGCGCGGCGCATCCTGCCGGTGCCGGTGGGCCGTCTCAAGGCATGGCTGCTGCCCCTGCTGGAGTTTCTCGACGAGGATCGGCCGCGGCTGTCGCGCCACAAT
>JAPLRA010000235.1 GCA_026399445.1 Sulfuritalea sp. | reverse complement strand
TGTGCTGGCTGAACGTCACGCCGGTGACGGTACCGGCTGCATCCGTCTCGATCACCCGCTGGCGCGCACGCATGTCGATCCCCTCATGCGCGAACCGGAACGGAACGGTGGTGCCGGCGAGCAAATCGAAATCGCCGGGATGCTGCGTGCGCAGCAGTTCGTCGAGGCCTTCGAGTTTCTGATTCTCGCGGATGGCGACAAATTCCATCTCGGGGGTGATGATGCCTTTGCGGGCGTAGTGCATCTGCGTCACGTTGGCGCCAGCCTTTGCTCGGCGTGGGCGGCGGGCGAGGTCGAAGCGCAGTTCCGCGAGCTCGGCATCGGCCAGGCGCTGCTGGCCATAGCTGGATGACAGGCCGGGCAGTTCTTCGGTGTCGTTGCGCTCGGCAATCCATTTTGCGCTCAGGCCCGGCAGGCCTTTGCGGATATCGATGCCGGCGGCCGGATCGGTGTAGGGGCCGGAACAGTCATACACGGTGACCGGCGGGTTGGGCATGTCGCCGGTCGGGCTCTGGGCAATTTCGCGCATCGGCACCCGAATATCCGGGCGGCTGCCGGTGACGTAAACCTTGCGCGAGTTGGGCAAGGGGGCGATGGCGGCAGCGTCTACGTGAGCATCGGCGGCGATGAATTTCTCGTTGGCATTCATGGGGCAAACTCGATTCTGGTGGGGGTGGGGCAGAGGTTTGAAAGTACTGGAAAGGCTGGGCGAATGCAACCCGGAGCGCTGAAAGGGCTCTTGGCGCCAAGCTTGGGGCAAATTCGCGGTACGCTTCGCGGTCGATTCGAGTTAAAGTATTGCAATTCAGGGTCGTAAGCTAAAGAAGCTCGAAACCACGTTCAGAGAAGGCTAACGTCCGTTTTGTGGACGTTAAGCGCAGCGGCCGTAGCTAAAGAGGATAAAGGATAACCATGTCTGTGTTCCGCATGCCGTCGGTTTTTTCCGCCACCCTGGCAGCAACCGTGCTTGTTCTGGTGATGGCCCTCCCCGCCCGGGCCGCCAACTGGCAAGCCGTCATTGTCGGGCAGAACGAGACCATTGAAATCGACAAGGAGCGCATCGCCCGCGGCTTCAGCGGCACCACCGGCTGGAGTCGCATCATCCTCGGCCGCGAGGTCAATGATCCGGGCGGCGCGTACAACGCGATCCATGCACAGAACCTTTACGATTGTGGTGGTCGCCGTTTCACGACATTGCGGCGCGCCTATTTCAACGGCGACACTCTGGTTCGCGAGGAGTCGGTGTCGCGCCAGCGCGCCAACAAGATACAGATCGGCAGCATTGATGAGCGCCTGCTGAGTGCAGCCTGCGGCGCACACGCGGGCGTCGAAGAGCCCGGCTTCGCCGAGTCCATCGGCAGGGCGGTGCAAGGTCTACTGGATCCGGAGCGGGCAACCGCCATGCACGCCGACATGCGCTCTCTGGATGAAGGCACCCGGGTGCGCGCCGTCCCCGTTTCAGATGCCTCGCCCAAGCCGGTGGCACAGGCTGCTGCCACACCGGCGGTACCTGCCACGGTTGCACCAACGCCTTCCGGCGAGAAACCACGACATATTTCGTTGCCGCCGATTGACAAGGCGGCAGCCGATCAGGCGGCGGCCAGCGTCGGGCTGAAGCCAGGTACCACGGCAGTCCCATCCAAGCCGGGAGCCAAGCCCGAGGTCAAGTCGGTTGCAGCTGCCGCTTCCCAGGCGGCGGCGCAGACAGAAACCGCCAGCGAGAAGCGGTTGCGCGAACTGCAGTACGCGACCAGCGGCCCGCGCAAGGCGGTCGCCAAGAAGAAGCCGAAGCCGGCGGCCGAGCCGGTTGCGGAGAATCCGGCGGCGCACATGCATGTGCATTGGGCCTACGAAGGCGCGGGCGCACCGGCCAACTGGGGAAAATTGCGCAATGAATATGCGGCCTGCGGCACGGGCCAGCGCCAGTCGCCGATCGACATCCGCGAGGGCATCAAGGTCAGCCTGGAAACCATCCGTTTCGAGTACAAGCCGACGCAATTCCGCATCGTCGACAACGGCCACACGCTGCAGGTCAGTGTCGGCGAGGGCATGTCCATGCATGTCATGGGCAAGCGCTATGAACTGATCCAGTTCCATTTCCATCGTCCGGCGGAAGAGCGCGTCAACGGCAAGGTCTACGACATGGTGGTGCATCTGGTGCACAAGAATGACGAGGGACAGTTGGCCGTCATCGCCGTGCTGCTTGAAAAGGGCAGTGAGCATCCCCTGATCCAGACCCTGTGGAACAACATGCCACTGGAAAAGGATATGGAAGTGACTCCGGCTGAAGCGATCGACCTCATGAAACTGCTGCCGGAAATCCGCAGCTACTGGACCTACATGGGGTCTCTCACCACGCCACCTTGTACCGAAGGCGTGCTGTGGATGGTGATGAAGCAGCCTCTGCAGGTATCCCCCGACCAGATCGCGATCTTCTCGCGGCTCTATCGCAACAACGCACGGCCCGTGCAGCCGCCGAACGGGCGGCTGATCAAGGAATCTCGTTAACGCTCACGGTACCGAGCACCATCCACAGAAGATGAAACACGCGAAGGGCAAATTGAAGGCCCGCCCTCCCATCCTCCCCTCTCGGGGAGGCTTCTGATTTGCTCGCTTCGCTCGGCTATCACTCGCCGCTCCGAGCGGGTTGTTTCACAGTAAGCCGTCTACCGCGCATAGCCGATGGCCTTGAGGCCATCGAAGATTTTCTTCGACAATAGCGCGTGGCCCGCGACGTTCGGGTGCAGTTGATCCGCCTTGAGGTCGGTGTTCGAGAGGACCTCCGGCAGTGCGTCTTCGATCAGCGGCACCTGGTGCTCCTTGGCTACCTGCTTGTAGAAGTCTGCCGCGGAAAGATTGTTGAACACCGCGCCGGCGATGCTCGGTTTCGGCGTTGCCAGCAGCACCGCCTTGGCGCCGCGCGCCTTGACCAACGCGAGCATTTGCCCGAGATTGGCGATGGTCTGTCCTTGCGGCAGCCGCCGCAGCATGTCGTTGCCGCCGAGGGTCACCAGCACCAACTGCGGGTTGTGTTCGTCGAGCAGTGCTGGCAGGCGCTGCAGTGCGGCGGCACTGGTGTCGCCACTGACGCCGGCATTGATCACGATCCATCCGGTGCGCTGGGCCAGCAGGGCCGGCCAGGCTTGCTCAGGCGTGACCCCGTGCGGCGCGGTCAGGCTGTCGCCCAGCGCCAGAACTTTTGTACCCGCGGGCAGGGCGACTTGTTTAGGCTGGCTGCAGGCGGCGACCAGCAGCAGGGCGAGAAGCGCGAGCAAGCCGCGCACAATCGGTTTCCTCATGAGCTGTCAGGACTGGCCGAACACCTCGTTCAACTGCCGCGCAACACGAATGAAGGTGGTGCGCTTCGAGAGTTCCCTGAGTTTGTGGGCGCCGACATAGGTGCAGGCGGAGCGCACTCCGCCGAGAATCTCGAGCAGGGTGTCTTCGACCGGGCCGCGGTAGTCGAGCAGTACCTCCTTGCCCTCCGAGGCGCGGTAGTTGGCGACGCCTCC
>JAPLRA010000322.1 GCA_026399445.1 Sulfuritalea sp. | reverse complement strand
GTCAAGGGCGGCTGGGCCGACGACGAGCGCGCCCTGAAAAGCCTGGGCTACGGTTAGCGCCTTGAGCAGCAAGCGTGTCGACGGCCAGTCGGCCTATGTCCTGCATTTGCATCCTTACAGCGAGACCAGTCTCGTGGTGGATGTCTTCACCCGCGATCCTGGCCGTGTCCCGCTGCTGGCACGCGGTGCAAGGCGGCCGCGTTCCGCCATGCGGGGCATGCTGATGTCGTTTCAGCCCTTGGAACTGGGTTGGTTCGGCGGCGGCGAAGTCAAGACTTTGGCTCGCGTCGAATGGCTGGGTGGCATGCCCTTGCTCGGCGGACGCTGCCTGCTGCTCGGCTACTACCTCAATGAATTGCTGCTGAAAATGCTGCCGCGCGAGGATGCCCACGGCGTGTTGTTCGATGCCTATGCGGAGGCACTGCGCGCGCTGGCGGCGGGCGGGGCCGATGCACCGGAACTGCGGCGCTTCGAGAAGACGCTGCTGAAGGAACTCGGCTACGGCATGACACTGGATGTTGATGTCGAGTCGGGTTTGCCCGTGACGCCGGATGGAGAATATGCCTACCTGATGGAGCGCGGCCCGGTGCGAAAAGTCGGCGCTGGTGATACGGCGGTAGTATGCGGTCAGACCCTGCTCGACATGGCGGCCGACGACTATGCCAATCCGCGGACGCGAGTTGAAAGCAGGCACCTGATGCGCCAGTTGATCGCGCATCACATGGGCGGCAAACCGCTGCAATCGCGGCGGGTTTTCATGGAGCTACAGGAACTATGATCGAACTAGGCGTAAACATCGACCACGTCGCCACCGTGCGCGAGGCGCGCAAGACCCACGAACCCGATCCGGTCTGGGCGGCCGTCGAGGCGCATCTGGGTGGGGCTGATGGCATCACCGTGCATCTGCGTGAAGACCGCCGCCACATCCAGGACCGCGACGTGCGGCGCCTGCGCGAGCTGACCCACATCAAGCTCAATCTCGAAATGGCGGCGACCGATGAGATGGTCGGCATTGCCTGCGAGCTCAAGCCCGAGATGGCGATGCTGGTGCCGGAAGGCCGGCATGAGATCACCACCGAAGGCGGGCTGGACGTCGCCGGCCAGGAAGCGCGGCTGCGTGAAGTGGTGGCGCGACTGTCCCACGAGGGCATCGTCACCAGCGCCTTCATCGACGCCGAACTGTCGCAGGTGGAAGCCGCCGCCCGCATTGGCGTGCGCGTCTGTGAAATCCACACCGGGCCGTATGCCCATGCTTTCTACAGCCGCGGCCGCGATGCCGAAAGCGCGTCGGTGGTTGCCGAACTGGACAAGATCCGAAAAGCCGGCGCGGCGAGCCGCGCCGCCGGCATGCGTTTCAATGCCGGCCACGCGCTCAACTACTTCAACGTCCAGCCGGTGGCCGCCTTGCCCGGCATACGTGAATTGCATATCGGCCACGCCATCGTCAGCCGTGCGATATTCGTCGGCATGCGCGAAGCCGTTGCCGAAATGAAGCGCCTCATGCGCGAGGCGCAGTGTTAACGACCCACCCCCCGGCCCCCACCCCTAGGGCGGGGGTGACGCCGGTTCGCGGGCTGCGCCCGCTCCGTGTTTTTCGCTTGCCATCTTCTTGGGGCGGCCCGGTGGAGATGGCCCAGTGATTTTTGGCATCGGCACCGACATCGTTGCCGTAGCGCGCATGGCCGACTACTGGCAGCGCCACGGCGAGCGCGGGCTGGAGAAAATGCTGGCGCCCCAAGAGCGCGAAGCCTGTCGCAGCAGCAATGACCCGGCGCGCTTTCTGGCCAAGCGCTTTGCCGCCAAGGAGGCGCTGGGCAAGGCTTTTGGCACAGGGATACGAACTCCTTTGCTGCTACCCGATATCGCCATCAATCACGACGAACTCGGCAAGCCGGCCTTCGGCTTCGGTCCGACACTGGCGGCGCATCTGGCCGAACGCGGGCTCACCGCCCATCTTTCAATCAGTGACGAGCAGGACTACGCCGTCGCCTTCGTCATTCTGGAAACACGATGAACACACTCCCGCTCGGTCCACTGATGATCGACATTGCCGGCCTCGAACTGTCTGCCCTCGACCGCGAGCGACTGATGCATCCGCTGGTCGGCGGCGTGATCCTGTTCAAACGCAACTACCGCGACACGCGGCAACTCACGGCGCTGTGCGCTGCTATTCACGGCCTGCGTGCGCCGGCGCTGCCCATCACCATCGATCACGAGGGCGGTCGCGTGCAGCGCTGCCGCGAGGGCTTCACCCACGTGCCGGCGATGCGCCGTCTCGGCGAACTGTGGGATGGCGATGCCGCCGCTGCGCTCCGGGCCGCCACGGACATCGGCTACCTGCTAGCCGCCGAACTGCGGGCCTGCGGCGTCGATCTTTCCTTCACTCCGGTGCTCGATCTCGACTGGGGTCCCAGCGGCGTCATCGGCGATCGCGCCTTCCATCGCAATCCGGTGGCGGTGACCGAACTCGCCGGCGCGTTGATCGAGGGCCTCTCCGCCGCCAGCATGGGTTGTTGCGGCAAGCATTTCCCCGGCCACGGCTGGGTGGCGGCCGATTCGCACCTCGCGATCCCGGTCGACGAGCGCAGCTTGGCCGAAATGGCGCCCGACCTGGAACCCTACCGGCATCTCAAGCTCGACGCCGTGATGCCGGCGCATGTCATCTACCCGCAAGTCGATTCGCGTCCCGCCGGCTTCTCGCCGGTGTGGATAGACATGCTGCGCAATGAGTTCGCCTTCGACGGCGTGATCTTCAGCGACGACCTCTCGATGGAAGGCGCCAGCTTTGCCGGCGGCATGGTCCAGCGTGCGGAAGCCGCCTGGAGCGCCGGCTGCGATGTGCTGCTGGTGTGCAACGCGCCGGATGCGGTGGCCGAGGTGCTGGACAACTGGAAGCCGGCGCACGATCCGGTGCGGTCGGCAAGGCTGGCGAGACTTTCGCTGCCGGGCCGGTGGCAGCAGGATGCCGCACGCTACGCGGCGGGCAGGGCGGCGGTGGCGAGTCTCGCGGCCTGAGGGGCAGATTGCACGAGCCGGCGCTTGCCAGCCCGTGAAGTGGAATCACCGGCAGACAGAGTCCGCGACGGCGAAT
>JAPLRA010000262.1:1762-2252 GCA_026399445.1 Sulfuritalea sp. | reverse complement strand
CGTTGCTGGTCGCCGCAGCCAGGATGTGGGTATAGCCGCCAGCATTGGCGACGATCAGGGCGGCGAGGTTCTCCGCCGCCTGATCGCCGTAGTGGGCTGCATCGGCGACCTTGACCTTGGCCACACCGGCGACCTTGGCGGCCTGTTCGGCGACGGCTCCGCAGTTGGCGCCGGCGACGAGAATATGGATCTCGCCCCCGATCTTTGCCGCAGCAGTGACGGCGTTGAGGGTCGCGGCCTTGAGGACGGCGTTGTCGTGTTCTGCTATGACGAGGAGGCTCATGCGATCACCTTGGCTTCGTTCTTTAGTTTGTCGATCAGTGCTGCGACGTCCGCCACCTTGATGCCGGCGCTGCGCTTGGGCGGTTCCGTAACCGTTACCGTGGTGAGACGCGGGGCGACGTCGACGCCGAAGTCGGCGGGCTTGACGATCTCCATCGGCTTCTTCTTCGCCTTCATGATGTTGGGCAAAGTGGCGTAGCGCGGTTCG
>JAPLRA010000262.1:0-1687 GCA_026399445.1 Sulfuritalea sp. | reverse complement strand
TCGATGGTCTCGAGACCGCCATCGACCTCGCGCGTGACCGTCGCCTTGCCGTCAGCAATGACGACCTTGGAGGCGAAGGTGGCCTGCGACCAACCCAACAGTGCGGCGAGCATTTGCGCTGTCTGGTTGGCATCGTCATCAATGGCCTGCTTGCCGAGGATGACGAGTTGAGGAGCCTCTTTACGAACTGCGGCGGCCAGCAGTTTGGCCACCGCCAGCGGCTGCAGATCGACGTCGGTTTCAACCAGAATGGAACGATCGGCCCCAATGGCCATGGCGGTGCGCAGAGTTTCCTGGCACGCCGTGACGCCGCAGGAAACGGCGATGACTTCCGTAGCCACGCCGGCTTCCCTCAGGCGGATGGCCTCTTCCACCGCGATTTCGTCGAATGGATTCATCGACATCTTCACATTCGCCAGATCGACACCAGTGCCGTCTGCCTTGACGCGAACCTTGACGTTGTAGTCAATCACGCGCTTGACCGGAACGAGGATTTTCAAGCGAGTCTCCTTAAGTTTGTCGTATCTGAAAAATGCATTGTAGCGACTATTCGACGGCCGCTTTCCCATACGCTACGGTATGGAATGTGAGATACTACCGCAGACCGCAACAGAATTCAATACCTTACCGTATGGACACAAAACCCGTCAAAGCCGTCCGCACAGCCCTGGACAGGGAAGCCTGGATCAAGGGAGCGATCGCCATCCTGGCCGAGCACGGCGCCGAGCGCCTGCGCGTCGAGGTCCTCGCCAAGCGTCTGGGCGTCACCAAGGGCAGCTTCTACTGGCATTTCAAGGATCGCCGTGACCTGCTGAATGCGGTGCTGGAATTCTGGAAGGAAGGCCGCATTCGGGATATCCGCAAGCAGACGCAGGCGGAACCCGGCGCCGAGGTCGCTGCCCTGCTCCACACCATTGAAGTCTATTCATCGGCACGCAACCGCAAAGGCATTTCCATCGAGGCGGCAGTGCGCGACTGGGCGCGGCGCGATGCACAGGCGGTTGCCGTGGTGGAAGAGGTCGACGCCGAGCGCCTGACGTGCGCCTGCCGATTGTTTCTGGCTTGCGGGCTGGGCACAGAAGAGGCGCAGGCGCGCAGCGTCATGCTCTATGCCTACGTCTTTGGTGCCGCACTGATGCGCTGCGGCAGCTTCGCCGTCGACATGGCCTCTTTGAAAACCTGGATCGCCGATCGCATTGCGCGCTGAGCGCGTTGGATTGAGCAGCGCCAGAGTCGGCGCTGGCGGAGCGGCGGCTATGGTCTCTTATGCATAGCTATCCATAAGAGACCATAGCGGTCCGTGGCGACAACCGGGAGCGGACATTCGCCAGAAACCCCCAAAACGGGAAGCCGACATTCGCTATGCGTCAGTGAATTTTTTGCCCTGAAGACGGCTATGCAGCGGAGCCGACTTTGGCGATACCGGAGGCATGAGATTTGAGCGTCCGGTGTCAGGGGTCCACCAGCCGTTGCGACGACGCCGGAAGATTCCCCGAAGCTAAAAGACCGGAGTAGCATGATGGAGATTCTTTGTGGCTAGCCCCCTGCTAGTGTAGTGTTGCGTTCTTGATGAAACTTATATCAATTTCTCTTCTCCAATGCACAATACGTGCAGAGTGGAGAAGTAAATGCGAGTTGCCCCCGAGATCGTGCTGACCCAGGAAGAGCATTCCGAATTGACGAAGCT
>JAPLRA010000503.1 GCA_026399445.1 Sulfuritalea sp. | reverse complement strand
TCGGTGCGGCGCAGGCAAGCCATGACCGGGCGGCGAACGACACGACGCGGCTCAACCTGGCCTTGCTGATGCTCTTGCCGCGCGCCCCATGGCGCGACGATGCCCGCATTCAGTTGCTGCTCGGCGGTATCGAAGCCGCGCCGGGCAGCCAGCGTTCGGCGCGCCACGACCTCGCCCAACTCCTGCTCAAACAGGTGGCCGAGCGCCAGCGCACGCAGCGCGACGAGCAGCGCAAGACAGAACAACTCGCCCAGCAACTGCGCGAGGAGAAACGCAAGAACGAGGAAATGCAGCAGAAGATCGAGTCGCTGCGGACCATCGACCGGGAAACTTACAAGCGGAAGAAGACACCATGACCGCGGCCCCCACCGGAAACGGGGCAAGAATCCTGGTGGTCGACGACGATCCGGGGCTTCTCGATCTGATCGAGATGCGACTCGCGGCCAGCGGCTACGCGGTCAGCCGCGCCGCATCGGGCGCGGAGGCGCTGGAACTGTTTCGCACCGAGCGGCCGCGCGCGGTCATATCCGATCTGCGCATGGATGGCATGGACGGTCATGCCCTGTTCGCCCATCTGCATGCCGAGGCGCCCACCGTGCCGGTCATCATCCTCACCGCGCACGGCACCATTCCGGATGCCGTGGCTGCGACCCAGCGCGGCGTATTCGGCTTTCTCACCAAACCTTTCGACGGACGCGAACTGCTGGCGAAGGTCGCCGAGGCGATGGCAGTCTCGCCTCAGGTGGATATATCCTCCGGCGCGGAAACAGGCTGGCGTGCCGGCATTGTCTCGTCGAGCCTGGTCATGGAAGAACTGCTGCGCCAGGCGCGGCGAGCGGCGGACAGCGACGATCCGATCCTGATCAGCGGTCCCCGCGGGACGGGCAAGGAGTCGCTGGCGCGGGCGATACACACCGCAAGCCCTCGTGCCGGCAAGCCCTTCGTGGTGATCAATTGCAGCGAGTTCGCCGGCCACGAACCGGGTTCCTCGCCGCTCGCGCAGGCGTTCGCGGCTGCACGCGGCGGAGTGCTCTTGCTGGACGATATCGAGGAACTGCCTTCCGTGGAGCAGGCGCGACTGCTGCCGCTGGTGCGCGAGCACAACCTGTTTTCCGCCCCGACCCGCGGCGCCGCACCCGATATGCGAATCGTGGCCAGCACGACGCAGGCGCTTGATCAGGCGATCCGCGACGGACGCTTCCGCGCCGACCTGTTCTATGCGATTGGAAGGCTCGCCTTCAACATGCCGTCGCTGGCGGAACGACGCGAGGACATTCCAGCGCTGGTCGCTGCCTTCGTCGCGCAATCCCACGACGCGAAGCGCGGGCTTTCGCCGGAAGCGATCGCCGCGCTGCAGGAAGCAGCCTGGCCCGGCAACGTGCGCCAACTGCGCAGCGTTGTCGAGCAGGCCCTGGCGCTGGCGGTGACGCCGCAGGTTCCGGTCACTCTGGTCAGGCGCCTGCTGAAGGAAGAAGCCGAGCGCGAGATGGAGGCGCTGGACGAAGCGCGGCGGGCTTTCGAATACGACTACCTGGTGCAACTACTCGACACCACCGGCGGCAACGTCACCCATGCGGCGCGCGTGGCGAAGCGCAACCGCACCGAGTTCTACAAACTGCTGGCCCGCCACAACATAGATCCGGCCAGCTACAAGTAATGGCGGCGGTTTCAAGCACTCATTGCGCCCGCATGCCGCCGTATTGTCGGCGCCGATTGAATATTGACCCACCCTGCTGATTGAAATTTGACCCAGGGCTGGTCGCTGATTTTTGAGTCAGCGGTTGTGGATAAGTGTAGC
>JAPLRA010000129.1 GCA_026399445.1 Sulfuritalea sp. | reverse complement strand
GTGCGCGCACCGAGCAAAAGAAGGGCGCACGCATGTTTGGGCGGGTTGCCAGGACGTCAGGCGACATGGCGGTTAGCACGACGAACAACGTGGCCAACGCCAACGGCAATTGGGCGATACTGATGACGCCTGAGCCCATCAGTTCGAAGACCAATATTTTTGAAGGGAAGCTGAGCTTCAATCGCGATCATTTGGCCATGACCGCAGGCTACCATGGCTCCTTCTACATCAACGACTTCGGCAGTCTTACTCCGGTAGTCACGAGCCCATTGAACCGTGGCGCTCTTTGGAGTGGGGTCGCCGGAGGAGCCGCAACAATCGCCCAGATGGCGTCTTCAGCGATCGCCCTGCCGCCAGATAATCAGGCCCATCAGTTGTATTTGTCGGGCACCTATGCGTACTCGACCGCGACCCGCTTTAATTTCAAAGTTGCCTACACGCATGCAACGCAAAAGGAAAGCTTCACCTCGATGGGTCTGACGCCCTCTGCGACAGCTCCGGGGAACCTCGGCGGTATTGTGAATACAACTCTGGCGCAGGCGGGGATGTCCTCGCGTGTGACCAAGGACCTCACGGTTAATGCCAGCTTGCGTTACGAAAATCGGGCTGACAAGACTCCAGTCTCGGTTTACAACACCAATGGAGTTGCAGGGAACGCGCTGAACAACACCACCAATTGGCCTTCGGGGTCGCAAAACCGCACCACGGCAAAACTGGATGGTATCTATCGCCTGCCGGATGGCTATACGGCAGTGCTCGGTGGTGATTGGGAGCGTAAGCGCTCGCCGTTGCCCGTGGCGAATACGGCACTTTTTGCCAACCAGGTGCTGTTCAGGCAGCAAATGGATGAGTATGGCGTGCGTGGCGAACTGCGCAAGGCTTTGGCAACAACAGTGAATGGTTCGCTTGGTGCGGAGTACAAGAAGCGCCGGGGCACAGGCGACTGGACCACGACCACCGGCAACACTGCGCTCACTCCACCCAACGCGCCACTTGGGATCGACGAAGGCCTCGCAAATCGTGTCCTGCCCGATATGTACATGGATCGCGACCGCACCAAGCTGAAAGGTACGGTAGATTGGGCGCCTGTGGACCGGCTGGATTTGCAGGCTGTGTTCGAGCATTCGCAGGACTACTACCGGCGGCGCTTCGAGCTGCTTACCGCCGCGGTTCCCGTGATCCCCGGCGCAAGGGACATTTACGTTGACTCCCTGACACTAGACGGAGCCTACACTGTTACGGACAACTGGAAGGTAAGTTCCTATTGGACGTTGAGCAAGTATCGCTGGCAAGTAAACAAAGCAGCCCTTTTCGACGATACGCGCAACACCAATAACATTTTCGGGCTGGGCGTTAAAGGAAAACTGACAGGCCAAATCGATGTGGGCGCGGATCTGGTAGCGAATTGGGAGACGGGGACGTACAAGAATGTGGGAACTGCACCAATTGCCGGGTTCGGGGCGACGCCGGGCAATTACCTTCCTGACACCCATACCGCAATGGTTAGCGCCAAGTTCTTCGCCAACTATGCTGTCGACAAGAGTTCGGATGTTCGGCTTGACCTGATCTACCAGCGTTTCAATACAGACGACTGGCAGTGGGGTTACAACGGTGTTCCATTCCTCTACCACGATAACACCACTGTTTCCCAAAACCAGAGCCAGAAGGCGCTGTTCGTAGGGGCACGTTACATTTACAAGTTCTAATACGGCAGGAGTACGTCCCCGGTTGATTGGGGGATATCAAGGGCGGAACCTGCAGTACCGGGTTCCGCCTTGCTTTTGATGAGTTCAAGGTGCTTGTTCTGCCGAGTCGTGCACGCCATATAGAGAGAACGGTCTTTGTGCGCTCCGCTTTATCCGGTGTGATGCGGTATTCGTTAGACTGCGCGAATGACCCAAACGATTTCATGGATTGGCCGCTTCTTGCGGCTGCTTTGTTCCGCCCTCCTGATTCTTCTCGCCGTATCGCCAGCGCCGACTCTTGCGCAAGGTGTGGCGCCGAACTCGGCGCCACCTATCGCCGCCGCCGCCGACCTGCAGTTTGCATTGCCGGAAATCGTCGCTGCCTTTGCCCGCAGCGGCGGTGCGCCGCTCAGGCTTTCCTTCGGCTCCTCGGGCAACTTTGCACGCCAGATAGTGCAAGGCGCGCCCTTCGAATTGTTCCTCGCCGCCGATGACCGATACGTCGCGCAGGTAATCACGGCACAACGCGCTGACGGGCCGGGCACGCATTACGCCACCGGTCGCCTCGCCCTCTTCCTGCCGCAGGCTTCGCCGATCCGCGCCGACCGCAACCTGGCCGACCTTTCTGCTGCCGCACGTGACGGTCGCCTCAAGCGTCTTGCGATTGCCAATCCGGAGCACGCGCCCTACGGTCGCGCCGCGCGCGAGGTGCTGGAACAGCGCGGCTTGTGGTCGGCGGTGCAGGACAAACTGGCGCTGGGCGACAACGCGGCACAGGCCGCGCAGTTCGCCGCCAGCGGTGCGGCGCAGGCCGGGTTGATTCCGCTCTCGCTGGCGCGTGCGCCCGAGCTTGCGACGCGTGGCGCCTATGTAACCCTGCCCGAGAACTGGCACACGCCGCTGCGCCAGACGCTGGTGCTGGTCAAGGGCGCCGGGCCGACGGCGCGGGCCTTCGCCGAGTTTCTGCGCGGGCAGCAGGCGCGGGAAATTCTCGCTCGCAACGGTTTCGGGCTTCCGGCGCCATGATGGATTGGACAGCGCTCACTCTCTCGCTGCAGCTTGCGGTGATGACCACGCTGCTGCTGCTGCCGCTGGCCGTGATGCTGGCGCGGCCGCTGGCCTGGGTGAGCTTTCCCGGCAAGGGGCTGATCGATGCGCTGGTGACCCTGCCGCTGTTGCTGCCGCCCACCGTGCTGGGCTTCTACCTGCTCGGCGTGTTTGCGCCGCAGGGTGGGTTGGGTCAGGCGTGGCTGGCGCTGACCGGGCGCAGCCTGGTGTTTTCATTCGACGGTCTGCTGCTCGCGTCCTTGCTGGTCAACATTCCCTTTGCGGTGCAGCCGGTGCAGCGCGCGTTTGAAGCGATCCCGCGCGAAGCGCGCGAGGCGGCGTGGTGCTGCGGGCTGTCGAGCTGGCAGACATTGTGGCGAGTCGAATTGCCGCTGGCATGGCCGGGGCTGGCCTCGGCCATGGTGCTGACTTTTGTCCATACGCTGGGCGAGTTCGGCGTGGTGCTGATGGTCGGCGGCAATCTCGATGGCGCCACACGCACCTTGTCGATCGCCATCTATGACCGCGTGCAGGCTTTCGATGACAGCGCTGCGGCGCGCATGTCGCTGCTGCTGGTGGTGATCGCTTTCGTTGCCGTCGGCAGCCTGCACTTCCTCACGCGCAAGGTGGGCCGTCGTGGCAATTGACACGATGAGCGGTGCGCTCAAGGTTGAACTGCGGCAGCAGTTGCCGATTCCGCTCGACTGCGCCTTCGACTGCGCGCCGGGCGAACTGGTCGCCCTGGTCGGTCCCTCGGGCAGCGGCAAGACAACAGTGCTGCGTTGCATCGCCGGCCTGCATCGTGCGCAGCAGGGCGTGATCCGCTGCAACGGTGCGACGTGGTTCGACGGTCAGTTGAGTTTGCCGCCGCAGCAGCGGCGCGTCGGATTCGTGTTCCAGAATTACTCTTTGTTGCCGCATCTTTCCGCATTGGACAACGTCATGCTGGCGCTCGGCGATGCGCCGCTTGCAGAGCGCGCGGCGACGGCGCGCGACTGGCTGGCGCGCGTGCATCTGCAGGGACTGGACGATCGCCGTCCGGCGCAGTTGTCGGGCGGCCAGCAGCAACGGGTGGCGCTGGCGCGTGCGCTGGCCCGTGCCGCCGG
>JAPLRA010000362.1 GCA_026399445.1 Sulfuritalea sp. | reverse complement strand
GCCGAGGCGGCGTTCTGCATGGTCTCCTGGGTGGTAAAGGTCTTGCTGGCGATGATGAACAGGGTGGTGCGCGGCTGCAATCCGGCGAGCACGGTAGCTAGATCGGCACCATCCAGATTGGCGACGAAATGAACCTTCAGTTCCGGGTGGCGAAAAGCGGCGAGTGCCTGGGTAGCCATGCGCGGTCCGAGGTCGGAACCGCCGATGCCGATGTTGACGATATCGGTGATTGGCTCTCCGGTGGCGCCGCGCCAGTGGCGGCCGTGGATCTGCGCGGCAAAGCGCTGCATCTTGTCCAGTTCGCCCTGCACGGCGGGCACGACATCGCGGCCGGCATGCAGGATCGGCCCCTTTCCGGCCGGATGGCGCAACGCGATGTGCAGCGCGGCGCGTCCTTCGCTGTGATTGATTGCGTCGCCGGCACGCATGCGGGCAATCCAGGCGCTTACGTCGGCGGCCCGCCAGAGTTCATGCAACTGCTTCATCGTGCCTGTGCTGATACGCTGCTTGGAGTAGTCGAGCAGCCAGTCATTCCAGCGAGCGGACAAGGACGAGAAGCGCCTCGCATCAGCGGCGAATAGGTCGCGCAGATGAACACCGCGGGCTGATTCGGCGGCGCCTGTCAGTGCTCTCCAGGCGGCGGCAGTGGCGGGGTTCATCACCTGCTTCCTACAGCCAGAGCATCATGCCCATCTCGAAGGGATGGGTCAGCAACTCGTGAGTCGGAAACACCCTGACGCGGTACTCCATCTTGCCGCACTGGTCGGGTGTCAGTTCGCGCGAGAAAAGATGCTCGCCACGCTCCAGCGCTCGCTCGTGCAGCAGTTCATAGCGTCGCGCCTTGGCCGAGGTGGGCTCGCCGGGACGGGTGAACACCAGTTCCACCGTCAGGTCGTCCGGCGTCAGGCCGTCGATCTGGACCGCAACTTCGAAGCGCAGTGTCTCGCCATAGCCGATGCGTGCCACCGCTTGATCGATACGCCGCAACCCGATGAGGGGCCAGGCGGCGCGTATCCGCGCCTTCCAGTCGGCCACCCGGCGTGCGCCGGAAAAGTCGTCGCCGGCATAGCGGCGCCATTGCTCGGCGGCGGGTGAGTAGAACTTTTCGGTATAGTCGGTCAGCATGCGTTGCATGTTGAAGCGGGGCATGATGGACGCGATCGACTGCTTGGCCATGGCGACCCATTCCGGGGAGTAGCCGAGCGACGTGTTGCGGTAGTACATGGGGATGACGCTGTCCTGGAGCAGTTCATACAGGGTGCGCGCTTCGTCGATGTCGCGCTGGGCTGGGTCCAGTCCCTCGGCGGCCGGCTTGATCGCCCAGCCGTTCTTGCCGTCGTAGCCTTCCCCCCACCAGCCATCGAGTACCGACAGGTTGATGGCGCCATTGATGGCGGCTTTCATGCCCGAGGTGCCGGAGGCCTCCAGCGGATATATCGGATTGTTGAGCCAGACATCGACGCCGGCGACCATGCGCCGGGCCAGATGCAGGTCGTAGCCTTCGACCAGGAGAATGCGGCCTTCGAACTCGCGCTGCTGCGAGAGTTCTGCAATCTGGCGAATCAGCTGCCGCCCCGGTTCGTCCGCCGGGTGAGCTTTGCCGGCAAAAATGAACAGCACCGGACGCTGCGCATCGGAAAGGATTTCGCGCAGCCAGTCCAGGTTGTTGAACAGCAGCGCGGCGCGCTTGTAGGTGGCGAAGCGCCGGGCAAAGCCGATGGTGAGGACGGTGGGATTGGTCGGATCGGCGTTTCTCAGTACGCGATCCAGGTGCGCCTCGGAACCCTGGTTCCGCAGATGCTGCTGGCGCACGCGGCTATGCACCAGGTGCAACAGTTGCGCCTTGAGCGATTGGCGGATGCTCCAGAAAATCTGGTCCGGAATTCGTTGCACGCCGTTCCAGCAGCTCTGGTCGGTGAGGCGGTGCTGCCAGCCGAGGCCGAGATGCCGATCAAAGGTTTCGTACCAGTCGGTCGCCAGAAATGTCGGCACGTGCACCGCGTTGGTGACGTAATCCATCGGGTTCTCGGCAGAGGTGACTTGCGGCCAAAGGTCGCTGCAGATGCGCGAGGAAACCTCGCCGTGAATGCGCGAAACGCCATTGTGAAAACGTGATCCGCGCAATGCCAATGCCGTCATGTTGAACTCGCCACCACCACTGCCGACGCGGCCCATGCCCAGCAAGCCATCGCGATCGAGCCCGGTCGCCTTGCAGAACTCGCCGAAGTAGTGCATCACCATGTCGTCAGCGAAGTGATCGTGCCCGGCGGGCACCGGGGTGTGAGTGGTGAATATCGTATTGGCCGCGGCCGCTTCAAGCGCGGCGGCGAAAGGCATGTTCTGTTCGACCAGGTTGCGAACGCGTTCCAGCACCTGGAATGCGGCATGGCCTTCATTGATGTGCCAGACGGTGGGATGCAGCCCGAGTGCGGTGAGGGCGCGCACGCCGCCGACGCCAAGCAGGATTTCCTGCTCGATACGGGTGCGCCGGTCGCCGCCGTAGAGCTGATGCGCGATGCCACGATCGGCTTCGCTGTTCTGGCTCAGTTGCGTGTCGAGCAGGTAAAGGCTGTTGATGCCGACGCGTGCCCGCCAGACTTTGGCCCATACCGTGCGACCGGGGAAATCCACGCCGACCAGTACATTGCTGCCATCTTCGTTGCGTACCGGCTCGATCGGCATGTCATCGAAATCGTTGTCGCCGTAATGGGCGGTCTGGTTGCCGTCACGGTTGATGGTCTGGTGGAAGTAGCCTTGGCGGTAGAGCAGGCCGACGGCGACGAAAGGCAGTCGCAGGTCGGAGGCACCCTTGCAATGGTCGCCCGCAAGAATGCCCAGGCCACCCGAATAGATCGGGAGGCTTTCATGAAAGCCGAACTCGGCGCAGAAGTAGGCAATCAGGTCGGTTGCCTGAAGCGGTGGTTTGCCCGGCAGTTCCAGTCGTGGTTCCGCGTGATAGGAATCGAAGGCCGACAGCACCCGGTTCATGGTGCCGAGGAATACCGGATCGTCACCGGCCTCATTGATCCGCTTCTGATCAATGCGTTTGAGGAAGGCTTTGGGGCTGTGGTGCGTTGCGCGCCACAAGCCGGCACTCAGGCGCGCGAACAACGAGCGGGTCGGCCGGTCCCAGCTGTACCACAAGTTATTGGCGAGTTCGTCGAGACGCGCGAGGCGAGCGGGAACTTTTGGATTGACTTCGAGCTGAAAGCGGGTGCCGGGCATGATGTCTGGGCTGTAGCTAAAGAAGGGGGTGATTTTACGATGCAGGAATTATCTTGAGCGTGATGATCTGCTCGACGCCGGATGCAGGCGACCAAGCGAGGGTGATGCAGACCGCCTGCATGATCTTCTCGAAGCCGGCTTCGGATTGGGAGACAGTGCGATGCGGCTGCGCCTCGAACCGGACAGGTTGGCTGGCCTCGATCTGCAATGCGCCGCGCAGTTCGCTGTCGTCGAGGGTGATCCGCTGCATGCTGGCGAGTTCGAGCGCCTCGCCGAAACCACCGGGAACGCTGCCGTCGGCGAGCACGTAACGCCCACCATAGCCGTCACAGCTGGGCAGTGCCAGATTCAGCTCGGTCTCGATGAACTTTGGCAGCGCGCCGCCTTCGGCGCGGAACACGACGCTCAGCGTGTTGCCGTCGAGGCGGTAGGTCTTCCCGATGAGCCAGCCCGGACCCGTGGCGGCCCAGGTGCCGGGAGACTCGCCGGCTGCGTAGAAATCCAGGGGGCGCAACATGTCGTTGCTGCCGATCACGCTGTCGACGAAGATGCCCCGCGGACGCTCGTCCGGGTCTGCGTCGCCAGGCAGGATCGTATGCAGGAAGGCGACACGGTCATGGGCCGAGGTAATGCCTTCGCCAGTATCCTGTGTCGTGTGCGCCGCATGTGCCTGATCGATCTTGGCGTGGTAGGCCTCGGCGTAGGCGCGCAGCGTGTCGCCGAAGTTGTGCGCCACGGCCAGGCTGGAGAATTCCACCAGCGAGGCGTGGCCGTCGTCGCGCACATAGGCGTGGATAAGCGGGGTGCGCAAGGCGGTTTCGACATGGCCGTCATGGTCGAGATCGCCCTGCTGCTGGCGCGGCCAGGGGGCCAGGCGCTCCAGGGCTGCCTCGAGCATGAGCAGGTTGTTCCAGATGGCGCGGCGCAGGTGGGGCAGGTAGAGGCCGCCGAACAGGCCGTGCCAGTATGCATCGTTGGCCTGCGCCCGGTGCAGATACTCCTGCAACTCGGGGCTGCGCTGTTCGGGCGGCAGCTCGGCAAGGCGTCGCGAGGCGCCGAGCATGCGCTTGTGCATCCAGTTGGCTTCGGTGTAGCGCGACATGAAGTTGCGCCAGATGCCGCCGCGCAGAAACGGCTTGTGCGCTTCGAAGCGGCCGGCGGCTTTTTCCTGTTCGAGCAGGGCATGGTAGGTCGCGGCGCGTTCCGCCGGCGTTCTGCCGGCGGCGTCCATTCGTTCATTTCGGTGTAGGACGTGGTCGGCAGGTAGGCGATGCCGCGGGTTTTCTCGCGGGCATGGTAGTCGGCATAGGTCTCGGTGCGGATCAGCTTTGACCCCAGTACGCCTTCGACGAACTGCGTCAGCCAGCCCTTCTCGAACACCCACTCGTAGGTCTCGGGCCAGATGCCGAATTTTTCGATGTCGTCGAAGTAGATCGCCGCGCGGCGCCCCTGGCGTGCCAGGTCTTCAAGCCAGGCGACGGCCTCGCCCGCCGGCGAAAAGGGCAGGCGGTAGCGCGCCGCTTCCGAAATCGGGAACAGGTCGAGGCGGCGGCCGTCCTCGTCGGTGGAGAAGAAGCTGTCGAGGCGGTCCTGACTTTCGCCGGCGCAGAGGAAATGGTAGTCGTCCACCGCCACGTAGCGGATGCCGGTAGCAACCAGCGAGGTCACCACGGAGGACTCCCAGACCCGTTCGGTCAGCCAGGCGCCCGAGGGGCGCATGCCGAAACGCTTTTCAATCTTGTCGGACAGCGTGGTGATCTGCGTCACCCGGTCACGGTGCGGAATTGCCGCCAGTACCGGTTCGCAGTCGCCGGAACCGAACCACTCCACCTGCCCCCGGCGGGTCATCGCCGTGAGGCGGGCCATGTCGTCGGGAAAACGCTCGAACAGCACATCCAGCAACCAGCCGGAAAAGTGCACGCTGAAGCGAAACTCGGGATAGCGCTCCATCACGCGCAGGAACATGCCGTAGCTGCGAATATGGGCGTCGTCGATGACGGCAGGGAAATTGCCGACGGGCTGGTGGGCGTGAACCCCGAACAGGAGGCTGATGGGCATGAGTCGTCTTAGTCTTGGCGTGAAATAATTTGTTCGGAGCGGTGGGTGATAGTCGAGCGAAGCGATCCGATGAGTAGCCCCCCGCGAGGGGGGATGGGGGGGCGGGCCTTCAATTCGCCTTTAACGTGTTTCATCATCCGGGGTGTCGCTCGGGATTCATCAAAGTTAGAAAGTTAGTTGGAGGCGATGGAAACGCGACGCATGGAACCGCCTTCTGCGGTGGCCGATCCGGCGCAAATGGGTGTGTCGAGCTGGGCGGGTGGTTCCAGTTGCAGCAAGCGGTAGAGCCGGACCAGATTGCGCCGGTACAGGCTGTCGAAGCTGGCGACCGCAGCGGACGGATTGTAGTCGCCGAACCACCAGAACCAGTCGGAGCTTTCGCAATTGGCCAGTTGCGCCTCGACGGCGGCAACCTGTGCAGCGCCGAGCCGGCCGCTGGCAAGGACCCGGTCGCAGCTTTGTTTGGCCGCGCATAACAGATCCCAGCCGCGGTTCTTGGCATCGTCGCCGATCCAGGTCGACATCGTGCCGTAGACCCAGCTTCCCGCCGTCAGCTTCGGCAGCGGGGTGGCGACCGGGGGCGTTGGCCGTGCCAGCAATTCGGCATAGGTTGTGGTCCTGATGCGCGGATGTTCGGCCAGCAGGCCGTAGAGATCTTCGAATAAGTAGTAGCCATTGTAGGGATAGTGCTCCCAGGCATTT
>JAPLRA010000132.1 GCA_026399445.1 Sulfuritalea sp. | reverse complement strand
GTGATGCCAAGAGTCGGCGCTGGTGATACGGCGGCTTTTTCCAGCAGGGCCTTTTTCGCCTTCTCAGGCCAGACACCGTTTTCCAGCGCGGTGACGATCTGCGCCAGATTGCGCAGACGCTCGGCGCTGTCCTTCACTTCCAGCGCCTTGAGTTCCTGCGGCGCGCGCTTGCTGATGTCGATGTCGCAACGCGCCACCATGTCGTTGATCATGCCCTGCAGGCCCATGGTCTGGCCGTCCTGCACCGAGTAGAGGTGCGCCACGCCATAGTCGTGCAGCTCGCGCATCTCGGCCGGCACGATCACGCCGCCGCCGCCGCCGAAGACCTTGATGCTCTCGCCGCCGCGCTCCTTGAGCAAGTCGATCATGTACTTGAAGAATTCGAGATGGCCGCCCTGATAGGACGACACCGCGATGCCCTGCGCATCTTCCTGCAATGCCGCAGTCACGATTTCCTCGACCGAGCGGTTGTGGCCGAGATGGATCACCTCGACGCCCGACGACTGCAGGATGCGCCGCATGATGTTGATCGAGGCGTCGTGCCCGTCGAACAGCGAGGTGGCAGTGACGAAACGCACTTTGTGCTTCGGCTTGTAGGGCACGAGTTTGGCGGCAATGCTCAGATCGGTCATGGCAACGGCTCCTGAATGCGCGGCAGTGAACGCATGATAGGCAATGCGTCGCGGCCCCGCCATGACACAAAACGACTAGAACTATGCATAATTCGCCATTATGGGTATAAAACTCGCCCGCTCGATGAAGTCTGCCGGAAGCCCCTCCACCGTCGCTATAGGCTTCGTCAGCGGCATCTTGTCCGGAGTTTCGCGGGCCGGACTGGCGCCCGAGAGCCTGCTGGAACATGCAGAAATTGCCACATCGCTGCTGCATGACCGCAACGCCCGCGTTCCCGTGGCGCGCTATGCCGCGCTCTACCGCCTGATCAACGAGCGCCTCGACGACGAGGGCTTTGCCCTGTTCTCACGGCCTTTGCACCGTGGCAGCCTCGAGTTTCTCTGCCGCGCGGCGATATCGGCGACGACACTGGACGAGGCGCTGGAGCGCATTGCCCGCTTTCTGCATGTCGTGCTCGACGACGTCGACATCGAAGTGGAAAAGAGCGGCCGCGCGGCCGTCATCATCATCAGCGAGGAGCAGGCGCTGCCGGTTGGCCCGGCGGGGCGCGTGTTCGCTTTTGAGTGGCTGCTGCGCATGATCCACGGCCTGGCGGCGTGGCTGGTGGCGCACCCGTTACCGCTCGACGAAGTCTCCTTCCCCTATCCGCCGCCGCTGCATGCCGCCGACTACGAACTGGTTTTTGCGCCGCGCTATACCTTCGACGCGCCTCGCCTCGAAGCGCGCTTCCCCGCCGAATGGCTGGCCTTGCCGGTTCGTCGCGACGAAGCGGCGTTGGTGCAATTCCTCAAAGACGCGCCAGCCAGCATCACCACGCTTTACCGCCGCGACCGCGCACTCGGCCTGCGCGTTCGCGAACACCTGCGCGCCGCACTGCCGGAACATCTGGCCCTGCCCGAGATTTCCCGCCGCCTGTTTCTTTCACCGCGCACCCTGCACCGCCGCCTGGAAGACGAAGGCACCAGCTTTCGCGCCATCAAGGACGGCCTGCGCCGCGACCTCGCTACCGACTGGCTGACCAAGACCACGCGCCCCTTGAGCCGCATCGGCGCCGACCTCGGCTTTGCCGACGCCGCCGCCTTCTATCGGGCCTTTGCCGGGTGGACGGGTAGCGGCCCGCGTGAGTATCGCAGTCGCTTCAAGAATTCAACGGTCAGTCTGCTCACGTGACTTGAGCGCCTGTCTTTCATGCGTGCAAACCGGTCGGGGCATCATTCATGAAGATTGCGGTTCTATCCGACATTCACGGCAATCTCGAAGCCTTGCGGGCCTGCCTTGCGCATGCCGAGCGGGAAGGTGCCGATATGCAGGTCTTTCTCGGCGACCTGGTGGGCTATGGCGCCGATCCTGTCGCCTGCCTCGGGCTGCTGGCTGACCATGCCGGCAAGGGTGCGCTGCTGGTCAGAGGCAACCATGACGAAGCGGCGCTCGGTGGCTTGTGCGAAAACATGAACCCCACCGCACGGGAAGCCATCTACTGGACACGCAAACAACTGCGCCCCGAGGACCGCGATTTTCTTGCGTCACTGCCATTGACAGCGCGCCATGGCGATCTTTGCTTCGTCCATGCCAGCGCAGTGACGCCCGGGAAATGGGAATACATCACCAGCACCGCACAGGCGGCAAACTGCATGGATGCCGCGCAGGCCACTGTGATATTCGCCGGACATGTGCACCACCAGGCGCTCTATTTCTCGGCCGGCAGCGGCGTGCGCGCCTTCCAGCCGGTGCCGGGCGTGCCGATCCCGCTGATCGGCCGTCGGCAGTGGCTGGCGATCGCCGGTTCGGCGGGTCAGCCGCGCGACGGCAACAACGCGGCGGCGTATGCGCTTTATGATGAAGAAGCGCGCATGCTGACGTTTTTCCGCGTGCCCTACGACCACATGACCGCGGCGCGCAAGATCATCGCCGCCGGTCTGCCCGAGCGGCTGGCGTGGCGACTACAAAGAGGGGAATGAATGGAGAGTGCCGAGCATCTCAAGCCGGGCACGGAGATCGCCGGCTACCGCGTGCAGGAGAAACTGCACGAGGGAGGCATGGCCGTGCTCTACCGCGTCGCGTCGCCAACCGGCAATGAGGCGGGTCTGCTGAAAGTGCCGAAGCTGGGGTTCGGCAGCCACCCGGCCTGTTCCGCCGGCTTCGATGTCGAACAGATGATTCTCGGACGGATTGCCGGGCCTCACGTGCCGCAGATGCTCGCCCGGGGCGAGAACGATTTCGGGCCCTACGTGGTCATCGAACAGATTGCCGGCACGCCGCTGGCGGATTACGCCCGCCGGGCACCTCTGCCGGCCGCAGACGTCGCCCGCCTAGGCGCGGCGCTGGCCTCGGCGCTGCATGACCTGCATCGCCAGGAAGTGGTGCACCACGACCTCAAGCCGTCGCATGCGATCCTGCGCAGCGACGGGCAGGCGGCGCTGATCGATTTCGGGCTGGCCTTTCACGGCCACCTGCCCGACCTCGTCGAAGAAGAATCCGACCGGCCGTTGGGCACGCCCGCCTACCTCTCGCCCGAGCAGATTGCCGGTGTGCGCGGCGATCCGCGCAGCGACGTGTTCTCGCTCGGGGCGATCCTCTACCTGCTGGCAACGGGCCGGCTGCCCTTCGGCGAACCGACCAGCCTGGCCGGCTTGCGCCGGCGCCTCTACTTCGATCCGCTGCCGCCACGCTGCATAGTCGCCGATCTCCCCGAATGGCTGCAGGAGATCATCCTGCACTGTCTCGAGATTCAGGTGGAGGCCCGCTACTCGACGGCCGCGCAGGTGGCCCACGATCTGGCGCATCCGGACCAGGTTGCCCTGACTGAGCGCAGCCGGCGCCTGCGCCCGGCCGGATTGATGGTGGCGGCCAGGCGCTGGTGGCTCGCGCTGACTGCACCGCAGCGCGTGTCGAAACCGCCGACAGAACATCTGGCGCGGGCACCGCACGTCCTTGTCGCCGTCGATACCGGTTACGCCAGCGAGGCGCTGTTCCAGGCCCTTCGCGAGGCAGCGCAGCGGATCATCTCCAGCGAGCCCGATTGTCGCGTGAGTTGCGTCAACGTCCTCGAACGATCGGTAATCACCGAGCAGGAAGAAGGCGCGGAAATCCTGCGATCGCTGCACACGCAGCGCCTGGTGGAACTTCACCACTGGGCGCAAGGTTTGGGGCTGCAACAGGAGCGCCTGCGCTTTCACGTGCTCGAGGGCGGCGACGTGGCGTCCAGGCTGATCGACTATGCCCGTGCCAGCCATGCGGATCACATCGTCATCGGCGCGCGCGGCAGTTCCGGGTTGCGGCGATTTCTCGGCAGCGTCTCATCGCGCGTGGCGGCCGAGGCCCCCTGCAGCGTCACCGTCGTTCGCGCCTGAAAAGTCGGCGCCGACGGTACGGCGGCAGCGCTCTATACGCGGAAACGGCCGATCAGCGCCTGCAACTGGTGCGCAAGTTGCGCGACCTCATCCGTCACTCCGCCTACCCGTTTCAGGCTGGCGCTGTTCTCGGCGCTCATCGCCGAGACCTGCGACATCTCGCCCACGGCTCGCTCGCTGGCGGACAGCTGCGACTGGGTCGCCGAGGCAATGCCGCCCGCAAGTTCCGAAACGCGCTCGGCTGAAGCGACGATCGCCGCCAGCGTGTCCCGCGTCTGGTTGCCGTGGCGCGCGCTTTCAGCCACTTCGTCATGCACGGCGCGCATCGCTTCGACCGCGGTTGCCGTCTTGTTGCGAATCGCATCGACTGTCGCGGCAATATCGCTGGTGGAGGCCGAGGTGCGCTCGGCGAGTTTCCTTACTTCGTCGGCGACAACGGCGAAGCCGCGTCCCTGCTCCCCGGCACGCGCCGCCTCAATCGCCGCATTGAGCGCAAGCAGATTGGTCTGGTCGGCGATCTCGCGGATGGTCTGGGTGATCGCCTGGATGCGTTCGGTCGAATCGGACAGGTCGGCCATGATCCCCGCCGAACCATCGACAGCCGCCTCGACGCGGTGAATCGCTGCAATGGACGCCTCCATGCCGCTGCTGCCGCTGTCGGCGATGCCGCGCGACTCGGCGGAAGCCGCAGCCACCTGGCTGGAGCTCGCCGCCACGTCCTTCGCCGCGACGGTGGTGTGCTCGATACCGTCAGCCACGCGCGCCATGTATTCGCTGCGCGCAGCACCGCGCGCAATGACGTCGCCGAGCTCAGTCTTGAGGCGTTCTGCCGCAGAGGCCAGGGTGTCGGCCGCGCCCTGCACGCCGCTGATGGTCTCGCGCTGACTGGTGAGCGTCTCGTCGAGCGAGCGCGCCATGTCGCCCAGTTCGTCTTGGCGCTGCGTGTTCAGTTCGACCTTGAGTTCGCCTTGGGCAACACGCGCCAGCGCGCCGCGCATTTCGCCGATGGCGCGCGTCAGTGAACGCACCAGCGGCAGCATCACCAGCGCCAGGGCAATCGCGCCTGCCACGTTGGCGCCCACCGCCAACGCGCTGAGGCGCTCGCCTTCTGCCTGGCTTGCATCAAAGGTACGGTTCATCGCCGCCACCCGGGCCGGAATCAACTCGGACAAGGGCTTGATCAGGCTCTTGTGCACACGCGGCCACTTCTCGCGAAGGATGGCGGCGATCGCCTCCTTGTTGTCCTTCTCGTAGGCGGCGTCTATTTCATCGAACAAGGGCTTCAAACCATCCAGTTCCTTGCCGATGGCCTCGACCAGCTTGCGCTCTTCCGCCGAGGCGCTGGCGGCGCGATAACCGGCAAGGAAGTTCTTCCACGCCAGCGGCACACGCTCACGTGCTTCCTTGAGCTGCTGGCGCGCACCGTTCGCGGAAACCACGTCGAGCGGCATGCCGGCCAGCCTGAAGCGTATCCCCTGCAAGGCGCCGTCGATCTCCTCGACGGCCAGCAGGGGCTGCACGCCCGCCTCACGCACGTCGCGAAAAGCGGCACTCGCGCGCTGCTGCCCGTAGAGGCTCATTGCCGCCAGCAGCAAGAAAAACACCAGCGCCAAGCCACCGGCGATGATCAGTCGAACGCGGATCGAGAATCGGTCGAGCATGATGTTACCTCTAAGGGGTTCAATGGGCCAATCAAAAATTTTGTTGTTGGTATTACACTGATCATTTTAGGATGAAACAGTTTGCAGCACACGTCGCCACAATACCTACAGGAGGCACCAACATGAATGCACTCAAGCATCTGCTGCTCGCAATCTCGGGATTCGGTCTGCTGTCTGTCGCCGGCGGCGCCTTGGCCCAGGAAACACCGACCGCCGCTCCTGCCGGCGTCAAACTGGTCGAGGCCAAGGCGGTTCAGGACTTGCAGGCCAAGGGCGCCGTATTGGTCGATACGCGCAAAGCCAGCGAGTTCTCGGAGGCCACCATCAAGGGTGCGATTTCGGTGCCCTACGATCCTGAAAAGAGTGCGAAGGATGCCGGCTTCGATGCCAGCCAGGACAAGTTCGACATGAGCAAGCTGGCGGACAAGAACAAGGAGGTCGTCCTCTTCTGCAATTCAGGCACCTGCTGGAAGTCCTACAAGGCTGCCGTGGTGCTGGCCAAGAACGGCTACAAACACGTAAACTGGTACCGCAACGGATTCCCGGACTGGAAGGCCCGCAAGTTGCCGACGGAATGATTCTCCGATGAAACGTCAATGACATCAAAGCCGCGATTGCGGCTTTGATGCTTTTTCGCCCTGGTTTTTTGGTGCAACGCGGCAAGGAGAGGGACGGCAAATGATCTATACGAAAAAATCGCC
Organism: Sulfuritalea sp.; assembly: GCA_026399445.1. Classification (GTDB taxonomy): domain Bacteria; phylum Pseudomonadota; class Gammaproteobacteria; order Burkholderiales; family Rhodocyclaceae; genus Sulfuritalea. The sequence goes on along the minus strand of JAPLRA010000132.1, from coordinate 76 downwards.
CGCGCTTTTCATCATCGGTCTGGTGATGGTGCTTTGGGGCTGGCTCAACGCCGGCGGCAACGTGGATGGCGTGCAG
>JAPLRA010000233.1 GCA_026399445.1 Sulfuritalea sp. | reverse complement strand
TATCGCCAGCGCCGACTTTGCACCGGGGCGGATAACGAAGATCTTCCCCAGCTGCGAATCGGCGACGTAAACCTCGCCCGCGGCACCACGCGCGAGCCCCACCGGCGATGGCAGCGGAGTGTCGTCGCCAGCAATGATCAGGGCGTAATCGCCACCCGCGGTATCGAACCGGTGCACGCCCTTTGCCCCCGGATCGGCGACATAGATAATGCCGCCGCTGGTTACCACGGCCATCGGCCGGCGGATGCGCGTTTCCGCCTCGCCGAACAGCAGATCCTTGAGCCGCTCGAAGAAGCCCTTGTCGATGCCGAGGTCGGCGGCGCGCGAGAAGGTCCTGACGAATTCGACGCGCGGCTGCGCCGGCGCATGCGGCCACACCAGTTTCTCCTGTTCCGCCCAAGCAGGCGCAACGACACAGACAGCCAGCAAGAGAGCAATGCGGAGCAGGCACGACATCGTCAGAAGTCCCTCTTGGCGAGGAACTGGAAGGTAGTGCGATTGCGTTCTACGCCGGCCTGGATTTCACGGGTACGAATCAGACTGGAGGACAAGGTAAATTTGCGCTCCTGCCATTGCACGCCGATCGTGCCGTCGCTACGGTGCCGAGGGATGAGTCCGGCATCGTCGCGCTCGGCACTGATAGCGGCGGTCAGATCGATGCCGAACCAGTGCCGCGACCAGTAGCGCAGCTCGTAGCCGCGCACGTCGGAATTTTGCGCAGCGACGGCGTAGTCGATGCGCGAGCGACGCAGGGAAGCGCGAAGATTGCCAAGGCCGAACAGCGGTTCATCGGTCTGGATGTACAGATCGTCGGCCATCCGCTGGTAGGGCGACACAGTCTCGTGCCGATTCTCGAATTCGATGCCGCCACCGATGGTGATCGCCAGTCCCGGATTGAACGGCAGATCGGCACGCAGGCCGTAGGTGGAACTCCTCACGTCGTTGAGCGGAAAACTTGGCGAGCCGGACGCCAGACGCGGCGCGGAAGTGAAATAGCGGAAATAGCCGTTGGCGTAGCGCGAAAGATTCCAATTGAGGCTGAGCGTCTGGTCGATCTGGTTGTAGGCGTAGGTGCCGCCGACGTCATAGGCGTAGTCCACCAGCAGCGACTCGCCGTCGAGAATGCGTCCGCCGATCAGGCGCTGCACCCGCGTTTCGTTGCCAACGACGGTAAGCAGGTAATCGATGCCGGCGACGAAGATCTGCGTGCGGCCGGCATTGCTCACCACCGGCGTTCCGGCAACGACATGGGAATGGGTGAGAGCGATGGTGGCCACTCCGCTCAAGGTGATGCGCTCGCCGAGAATGCTGGTCTGCGATGACTGGGCCTGCTGCGCGCGACTGTCGTAGCGGACGCCGTAGCCGACCTGACCGACGCCGATCGGCAGCGGCTGCTCGTAGCGGACGCTGCCATCGACGCCATGCGACTGGGCGACGAACTGCCGTGTCTGGTTGTTGTCGCCGCGCACGCCGAGATTCGTTTCGAGACCGGTCATGGGCCAGTAACTCAGCCCGGCGGAAGCCGCCTGCGTAACAGAATCGAGGTCACCCTGAGTGCTGTGGCCATAGTTGTACGAGCCGTGGCTGTGCAGCTTGTCCGAATGGCGGGCACGCAGGTCGAGCATGAAGCGCCCGTCCTTGAGTTCCGGCAGCGCGCCCGCCCCCAGCGCGTAACTCTGCGTCGTGAAGCCGATGAGGTTGGCGAGGTCGTATTGGCGGTTGTCGCCGAACTGCAAGCGCGTATCGACATTGACCGCATGATTGCTGGCCGTGCTCGACTGGATCGGCAGATTCTGACTACCGCTTTGCGAGGCCTGATGGCCGGTCTGGTACTGCACGTTGGTCGATCCCAATGCGCCGTAGGAGCGGCTGGCGCTGAGGTTGAACTGGTCGCTGCGATCGTCGACCAGGCGGTCGGCGCCGCGGCCTTGGGAGTGCGAGCGGACAAAGCCCGCCTGTACGGGTACCGGCGACGCCGCGGCGAGCAGCGAAAAGTCGAAGCCGTAGCGCGTGTTCTCCTGCGTCAGCACCTGCCCCGGTGCGACGCTGACGGTCGGGTTCAGGTGCGAAAAGAACACAGCGCCGGTGTAGGGCTTGTCGCGCAGCAGCGTGGCCCGCGCGGTAAGGTTGTAGAGCGCGCCGCGCGCCCTTTCCGCGCCGGTGTCGCCGGTGAAACTCTCGCTGTGAAGTATCGGGCCACCGCCGAGATCCAGCGGCATCAGATTCGGGTGATAGATGTAGCTGTGCGTCATGACGAATATCTCATTGCGAAAGCCCGACTGCGCCTGGCGCGAACGCGCCGCCGCCGGCTGGTCGGTGGTCTGCTCGTCCTGCACGTATTGCAGCGTGACGTAGCCGTCGACGCCGGTCAGCTTGAAGGGCTCGATTTCCTCGGCGCGGCTGCCGTCAGCGACCAGGAGCAGAGCAGCAATCCGGACGGCAACCGGTAGCCGTGAACACATTCCTTGCGGTGCCCGGTGTCTTGCTCAGGAGACAGGCTTGGCTGTGGGACTGACGACCGGCTTGCCTTCCGAATAGTCCATGTCCTGCATCTTGCCGAAGCCGAAGATGTCGACCTTGTTCGGCCCGAACTGGCTGGCGACGAGGATCAGGTAATCGATCTTGAACTTCGGATCGGCAAAGCGCCGGAAGCTGGCGATGTTGTCGTAATCGACGGTTACGCCGGCCGGCAGGTTGAGGCCGTCGGCGCGTCCCTCGGTCTGGCCGAAGTACAGCAGCAGCTTGCCGCTGTTGTCGAAGATCTGCACGTTCTGGAACGCTGCGTCGCCGATCAGCAGGCGTCCGGCCTTGTCCATCGCAATGCCCTTCGGTCGCGCGAAACTGCCTACCGTGGAACCGACGGAGCCGTAGGTGCGCACCGGCTTGCCTTCCGCGGTAAAGCGCTGCACACGGAAATTGCTGGTCTCGACGACATAGATGTCGCCATCCGGCCCGAGCGCGATATTGGTCGGATGGAACAGCTCACCCTCGCCCGAGCCAGGCTTGCCGAACTTGAACAGCAACTTGCCGGTAGCCTTTTCCAGCACCTGGATCTGGTGATGGGCAATATCGGCGACATACAGGCGGTTTCCGGCAATGGCGAGATCCACCGGACGGAACTGGCCCTCGACGCCGAAGGCCTTGACGAAGCGGTCGTCGCGGTCATAGACCAGCACCTGATCACGTCCGGTATCCGTGACATAGCGGGTGCCGTCGACGTCGATCCGGATGTTGATCGGGCGCTTGATGCGTCCGGCGCCGCTACCGGTCATGAAACTGAAGCGCTGCCGCGCCAGATCGAAAATCGCCAGACCGCCGGCACCCGTGTCCGCCACATAGAGCTTGCCGTCGTGAAGGGCTACGCCGTAAGGCTGCGTCAAGCGCTGCACCTCCTTCTCTTCGCCGACGATGAAATCGGCAAAGCTGTCCTTCCTGACCGCGAGATCGCGCTCGCTGGCAATCGTGGCCAGGTACTGGATGCGCGGAGAATTGGGCAGCGGCGGGTAGAACACCGGGCCGATGGAGGCGTCGGCCACCGTGCTCTTCCCGGGCTGGCTCGGGTTGCTGACGCAAGCGCCCAGCATCGTCGC
>JAPLRA010000101.1 GCA_026399445.1 Sulfuritalea sp. | reverse complement strand
TCATCGCCCAACTCCCCGGCATCGGCCGCTCCACCGCCAACTCGATCGCGACCTTCTGCTTCGACGCCCACGCCCCGATACTCGACGGCAACGTCAAGCGCGTGCTGTGCCGCGCCTTCGGCATCGAAGGCTTTCCCGGCAGCGGCCCGGTGGAAAAGCGGCTCTGGTCTCTCGCCGAAGAGCTGATGCCGAAGCGCCACGGCGCCATCTACAACCAAGCGCAGATGGATCTCGGCGCCATGGTCTGCACCAGAACCAAACCGCGTTGCGATGGGTGTCCGCTAAGTGACGTCTGCATCGCTCGCGCAACCGGCCGCACGGCGGAACTGCCGCAAGCCAAACCACGCCGCGAAGTTCCGCTGCGTCATGCCACGCTGCTGGTATTGCTGGATGGCGACCGCGTGCTGGTCGAAACCCGCCCACCGACTGGCATCTGGGGCGGGCTGCAATCCCTGCCGGAATTGCCCGAAGGCGCCGACGCGCAGGAATGGACCGAACAACACTTTGCCTGCCGCGTTGCCGCCGTTGCCTGCCCGCGAAGCGGCGTCCCAGGCACGCAAAGCGGAGCCGCGCCAGCGCGGTGCGTCCCTTTGGGAACTTTCACGCACGCCTTCAGCCATTTCCGGCTGCACATCACGCCACTGAGAATGCAGGTCGAAACTTCGCCGCGCGCCATGGAAGCCGGTCAGCAATGGCTCGGGCTCAACACGCTCGACACCGCCGCGCTGCCGGCACCGGTGCGGCGGATCCTGGAGCAGATCAGTTCAGCGGAAGGGGTTCGGCAGGACGAAGGACAGGATCGCGACCGCCGCAAACAGCATTAGCGGCAGGGCGAACCAGAAGATGCGCCGCAGGCCGGACTGATCGGGCGGCAGTGCCGGCCAGCCGTCGAGCATGAAACCGAAGACCACGCCGCGGCCGGAGCGCCATTCCAGATTCCACAACAAGCCTGCCGCCACATACAGCGTCGACGAGGCGCCGATGTTGGGCAGCCACGTTAGCGGATAAGCGCCGTCGCGCCAGACCAGATAGATGTCGTAGCACCAGCTCGCCGAGAACATCCAGGCGCAGACGGCCACATAGGCCTGCTTGAGCGGCACCCGCCGACGCAGAGCGAGGAAGAGGATGCCGACAGCCCACGGCGCACTAAGGAAGGTCAGCACCGACATTAGCGGCGCATCGATGCAATCCCAGGTCGGGTCGCCGGTATAGGGCGCAATCAGCGTTATGCCAATGGCGGCGACGGCAAACGTCGCCAGTTTCCAGGGCGCGCCGAGATAACGCCAATACCCGGCATGGGAGAAGGCGAAAGCCGGCCTGTCACGCAGATAGACGATCAGCGCGAGGAGGCAGGCGGCACTCCAGGCCGCAATGTAGGCGACGAAAAACGGGGACAGTCCTGACATCGGATCAAGCGTCCGGCAGCAAGCCCTTGCTTTCGAGAAAGCGATAAATGATTTCGAGTCGGTCAATGCTGTCTTCGACTTCGAGCAGCTTCTGCTTCGCCACGACGGGAATCGGTAGGACCTCGGCATAGCGCATGCCGAGCCAGCCGGCGTCGAAAAAGCGATGCGGAGTAGCCGGAGCATTGGGCGCGCCGGCCGCCATTTCGTCGACGATGGCACGCAACAGCGGTACCAGCCGCGCGTAGGCGCCCGGCACCGGCAATACAGGCGGCTCGGCGATCAACTCGATCTCGCCCTTCAATAGCCCGGAATCTTCGGTCCAGTGGCGCAGCACGCGGAACCGCTCGCCGCCCTGGGCGATGATGTTGAGCACGCCCAGTTGCTGCATGTCCCAGTCGGCGATATGCGCCAGCGTGCCCACCGCGTGCGGCTCGGCGGCTTTCCGGCCGGGCTGGGTGACCTCCTCGCCGCGCGCGATCAGGCAGATGCCGAAGGACGCCGATTCCTTGAGGCAGACCTTGGCCATGTCCATGTAGCGCTGCTCGAAAATCCGCATGGGCAGGCGCCCGCCGGGGAACAGCACCGACTGCAGGGGGAACAGCGGAATGATCATTGGCCGGCTTTCAGCAAAGCGGGCGCGGATATGGGAATTGTCAGCAAGCGCGCCGCAACGAGACCGTTGATGGTACCGAATACCAGCGCCGCCGTGGCGAACAGCGGCAGCAGGTAGAACAATTGTCAGCAAGCGCGCCGCAACGAGACCGTTGATGGTACCGAATACCAGCGCCGCCGTGGCGAACAGCGGCAGCAGGTAGAACACGCCGTCGTGCGGCACCAGCCAGACGCGAGCGAGCAGGATCTGCCCGCCGATGTGCGCGAAGGCCGCCAGCACGCTAGCCGAAACCGGACCGAAGAAGCGCGGCGGCAGATGTTGCGCCAGTGCCAGCACAGCGAGGCTGCACAAGGCGCCTGCCAGCGCGAGAAAGAAGCCCGGCGCGAGGAACTGGCCGATCACCAGGCTGCCCGCCACCACGCGCAGCAGGCTGACCCAGGCCGCATCGCGCCAGCCGTAGCGCACCAGCACCACCAGCACGATGATGTTGGCCAGCCCCGGCTTGATGCCCGGCAGCGGGCTCGGCAGGGCCGCTTCGGCAACCGTCAGCGCGATCGCCGCCGCCGCGTAGCGCGCAATGCGGTAGTCGTCTGCCGTGACCGGCAGCTCAATAGTTGAGCGTGTCATAACCGTTCGGGCCGCCGCGTCCGGAAAGCTGCAGCGTGACGTGATTCGGCGCACAGATCGCCACCGCGCTGGCACGCGTCAACCAGCCCTGCTGCACGCAATACTGCCGAGGGCCGGGGTCGGAAAGCACGCGAGCGCGGCCGGGCTGCACTTCGATCACCGTGGTGCCGATCGCACCGGTAACCTCGTACTTGCGCGGAATGTTCAGTGCCAGTTCGGTGACCAGTTGGCCATCGCGCTTGACGATGGCGCGATCGGCCACCCCCCCGCGCCACAGCAGCGGATAGGACACCGCGACGAGCAGGGCGGCAGCCAGCAGCAGGATCCAGTCACCGGGTTTCAACAACGTGCGCCAGGGCGCATGTCCATCGCCAGCCGCACGCGCCAGCAGCTCGCGCAGGCCGTCGGGCACCGCGCCCTTCATTCGATCAGGCTGCGATGCCGAACCAGCACGCGCGCCGATTCGCGAAAATGCGCCGCGAGCTTCTCGGCGAGATACACCGAACGATGCTGCCCTCCGGTGCAGCCGATGCCCACAGTGAGATAGGAGCGGTTGTCGCGAATATAGGCCGGCAGCCAGTCGCCGACAAAGCGGCGCAGGTCGGCTTCCATGCGCGCCACTTCCGGTTGTGCTTCGAGAAAGCGGATCACCTCGGCATCGCGCCCGGTGAGCGGGCGCAGTGCCGGATCGTAATGCGGGTTGGGCAGGCAGCGCACGTCGAACACCAGATCGGCATCGAGCGGAATGCCGTTCTTGAAACCGAAGGATTCGAACAGCAGCGTCAAACCGCTGCGCTCGTCCAGCGCGGCGAATTCCTTGATGCTCGCGCGCAGCGCATTGGGCCGCAGGTTGCTGGTGTCGATATGGTGGCCGAGCGACGCCAGCATTTCGAGCGCCTCGCGCTCGCGAACAATGGCTTCCTCCAGCGTCACGTCGTCGTCAGCCAGCGGATGACGGCGGCGGGTCTCGGAAAAGCGCTGGATCAGCACATCATTGCGCGCATCGAGAAACACGAAGCGCAGCGTGATGCCCTCTGCTTCGAGCTTGCGCAGTTGCGGCGGCAGCGCCGCAATGCTCGACCCGCCGCGCATGTCCACCGCGACCGCCGCCTGCTGATGCCCTTCCAGACGCAGATGGTCGACCAGATCGGACAACAGCGGCGCCGGCAGGTTGTCGACGCAGTAATAGCCGGAATCCTCCAGCACATTGAGCGCGATGGATTTGCCGGAGCCGGAGAGACCGCTGATGAGGACGACTTGCATGGGGTGAAAGGATAGCGGATTACGTGGCGCCGGTGCGCAGCGAGTTCCCTTGTGCCTTGAAGGAAAATTCCGGGTCTCGCCCGGGAATTCCCCTTGCGATGGCAAACCCAATAGTCGGCGCTGCCGCGCTTTGCGTACCTGGGCCGCCGTTCCGCGGACAAAGTAACGCCGACCTCAGTCGCGCTTTACCGGAATCAGCATCTCCGCCACGTCCGCACGCCCCGGATTGTAGGCATTGACCACGTGATCGCTGGGCCAACCCAGCGCAAGACCGCACAGCAGTTTGTAGGCCGGCGGCACCTCGAAAGCCTCCCGCACCGGCCCGGCCCAGGTACCCAGCGCGCCTTCGGCGCAGGTGCCGAGTCCGCGTGCCTGCGCCGACAGCATCAGCGACTGCAGAAAAATGCCGGCGTCGAGGACGGAATAAGCGCCCAGTTCCTGTCGCACGAAAATGAAGAGCACAACCGGAGCGCCGAAGAACTCGAAGTTGCGGCGCATCTGCCGGTTGCGTGCCGCGCCGTCCTCGCGGGCGATGCCGAGCGTGGCATACAGCCCGAAGCCGGTCGCCCGGCGGCGCGGCGTCAGCTCCTTCGGATATTCGAAGCGCGTATTGAAGTCGCCGTCGGGCAGGGCTTTGCTGCGCGTCAGGAATGCCGCGAGCTTGCGGAACACACCGCCGCCTTGCAGCTTTGTCGCGGCGTCATAGCGCTCCGAAAGCTGCTCCTTGAGCTGCTCTTTCAGATTGCCCGTGGCGACGGCGACCTTGTAGGGCTGCGTATTCGACCAGCTCGGCGCCCAACGCGCATCGTCGAGGATGGCGGTTATCAGTTCCGCCGGCACTTCGGCAGCGGAAAAATCCCGGATGCTGCGTCGGCTGCGCAGCAGTCGGGCCAAGGCCTCGGTATCGTCGTTATCCGCCATGGTCTAAGGTGCCATGGTCGGCAGGATCCAGCCGTCGCGCAGTTCTATCGAACGCGACCTGAGCAGTTCGCCGAGCAGCCAGGAAGCGAAATCCTCGTCGGAAAAGCCCAGCATGCGCTGGTTGACGTGGTCGAAGAAGGGCACGCTCTTCAAATAGGCCGGCAGTTCGTCCTCGCGCAGGCGCTGCAGGTCGAGCAGATTGAAGGTGAAGCAGGCACGCACGGCGTTGCGGCCCATGCGTGTGCCGTCGGCCTCGAACGAGGCCAGGCGCTGGAAGGCGCGGGCCAGGGCGGCATCAAAGTCGGCGAAGGCGGGGCCATGGCCGGGGATGACGATATCGACGGCGAGCCGGCCGATCATCTCCAGCGTGCTGCGCGTCGCCGGCAGGGCGTCCTTCCTGCCCATCAGTTCGCCGAAGATGATGCCGAAGCCGTCCTGCCACAGCGCGTCACCCGAGATCAGGATGCGTTTTTCGGGGCAGTAGTAGATCAGCGCTCCCATGTCGTGGCCGCGGGCCGGCAAGGCCTGCCAGGTCAGCCCGCCCATGTCGAATTCGCTGTTGGCCTCGATCACCGCATCGTGGGCGAAGCGGTCGCCGCGCTGCTTCGCGGCATCCAGCAGCAGGGCATGGGTGTCCCAATCCGTGACCATGCGCTCGATGCCCGCTGGAATCACGATGCTGCAGCCGAAAGCCGCCTGCAGCGCGGCGTTCCCCCCGATGTGGTCGGAGTGGGAATGGGTGTTGATCAGGCGCTTCAGTCGCCGTCCCGCCAACGCCGACTTTACGAGCTCGACCGTCTGCGGTGCATGGCCGACATAGCCCGCATCGACCAGCGTGGCCGACTCACCCTCGAAGAACAGCACGTTGTTCGATGACAGCCAGCCGCGTTCGATGACCTGGATCGAATCGGGGAGTTTCATTGCGGCGATTCGGGTTGAGGCCGTCGCTGCGCAACGGCTGCAAGAATCAACCGCTTGTCTTCGTCGCCGCTGTTGGCCCAGCGTGCGATCTCGTCGATGGTGCGAAAGCAGCCGGCGCACAGGCCTTCTTCCATCCTGCAGACATTGATGCAGGGCGAGGCCACGGCCTCAGGCATTGGCGGCAGCCATCGCGCGCTTGGCGAGTATGGCGCGCGCCACGCGCGAAGCCGGCTGGCGCTTGAGCTGCTTCGAGATCCAGACACCGGTATCCACCAGTGAATCGAGGTCGATGCCGGTATCGATGCCGAGACCCGTCAGCAGCCAGACTATGTCTTCGGTCGCGACGTTGCCCGACGCGCCCGCAGCATAGGGGCAACCGCCGAGGCCGGCAACGGAGCTGTCGAAAATGCCGATGCCCATCTGCAGCGAGGCGTAGACGTTGGCCGCGGCCATGCCATAGGTGTCGTGAAAATGACCGGCGATTTTCTTCAGGGGCACGCGGCGTGCCACGGCCTTGATCATGGCGTGGGTTTTTTCAGGGGTGCCGACGCCGATGGTGTCGCCCAGGCTGATTTCGTAGCAGCCCATTTCCAGCAGGGCTTGCGCGACGTCGGCCACGACCAGCGGCGCCACATCGCCCTCGTAGGGGCAGCCGAGGACGCAGGAAACGTAGCCGCGCACTTTCACATCGGCCACCTTCGCCGCTTCGACGATCGGGCGGAAACGCTCCAGCGATTCGGCGATCGAGCAATTGATGTTCTTCTGCGAAAAAGATTCGGACGCGGCGCCGAATACGGCGACCTCCCTGGCTCCGGCTGCAAGCGCCGCCTCGAAGCCCTTCATGTTCGGCGTCAACACCGGGTAGGTGACATCGGGCAATTTGTCGATGGCGGCGAAGACCTCGGCGTGATCGGCCATCTGCGGCACCCACTTTGGCGACACGAAGGCGGTGGACTCGATGGTCTTGAGCCCGGCCGCACCGAGGCGCCGGATCAGTTCGACTTTTATCTTGGTTGAGACAGGCGTCTTCTCGTTCTGCAGGCCGTCACGCGGGCCGACTTCGACGATGCGTACTTTGCTGGGGAGGGTCATGTGTGCTTTAACGTGAACTACTCATTAGGCTCATTCGAATTCACTGCTGTTTTGAATCAGGCACGAATTCTACTAGCTCCGCACCATCGCTGACCTGCTCGCCGACATTGAAGAGAAACGCCTTGACCGTTCCGGCGGCAGGCGAGGTAATCGTGTGTTCCATTTTCATGGCTTCGAGGATCAGCAGCGGCGCGCCCTTTTCAACCTTGCTTCCGACCGCTGCGATCAGCGCAATGACCTTGCCCGGCATCGGCGCCGTCAGCCCGCCCTCCGCGCCGCCGCCGCTGCCGGCGTGGAACAGCGGGTCGATCGCGGCAAAAACGAAGCAGACGCCGTCGATGAAAACGTGGCGCTTTTCATTGGCAGACACCACCGTGACATTGATGCGGCGGCCGCCGAGATCGACGCGCAACTCGCTGCCGGCAAAGCGCCCGGCGGCCGGCGTGGTCTGCCCTTCGAATTCGAGCGTGAAGCTGTCTCCGGCATACCCGGCGTTGACCACCCTTTCGGTTTCGCCGGCGCGCAGCTTGATCTCGCGCCGCGCATTGCCGTTCATGCGCCAACCGTCACGGGCGTGCCAGGGCGAGTGCGGGTCGGCGCTCTCGTCCGCTTCGGCTGCCGCGTATTGCTGATCGCGAATCAGCTCGGCCAAGGCCGCCACCAGCCAGGCTTCGGCCGGCGGCTCGGCACTTTCGGGAAAGAGGAACGCGCGCTCGCGCTCGATCAGCCCGGTGTCAAGATCGGCCTGGGCGAAGGCCGGACAGCCCACCAGGCGCGAGAGGAAGCTGATGTTGTTCGACACACCGACCACGCGGTAATCCGCCAGCGCCTGCAGCATGCGGGCCAGTGCCCGTTCGCGGGTCTCGTCCCAGACGATCAGCTTGGCGATCATCGGGTCGTAATGCGGTGAGATTTCATCGTCCTGTTCGACGCCGGTGTCGACCCGCACATGCAGGGTTTCCGCCGGCGGCGCAAGGTGGATCAGACGCCCGATCGACGGCAGGAAGCCCTTGTCGGGATCTTCGGCGTAAATCCGCGCTTCCAGCGCATGGCCGCGAATCAGCAACTGTTCCTGGCGTAGCGGCAGCGTCTCGCCAGCGCCGACTTTCAACTGCCACTCGACGAGATCTAGCCCAGTGATCATTTCGGTCACCGGATGCTCGACCTGCAGCCGCGTGTTCATTTCCATGAAGTAGAAAGTTCCGTCCTGATTAACGATGAACTCGACGGTACCGGCGCCGACGTAGCCGACCGCCTTTGCGGCATCGACCGCGGCCTTGCCCATGGCGGCGCGGCGCTCCGGCGGCATGTTGGGCGCGGGAGCT
>JAPLRA010000035.1 GCA_026399445.1 Sulfuritalea sp. | reverse complement strand
TCGGTTCGAGACCCTTGCCATCGACCGACTCCGGCCGGCCGCTGGCGATGCCTAGCATCTGCGGCAGCGATGGGCCATAAATGTCGGCGTCGAGCAGGCCGACGTTGGCGCCTTCAGCCGACAGCGCCAGCGCCAGATTGACGGCGGTGGTCGACTTGCCGACGCCGCCCTTGCCGCTGGCCACCGCGATGATGTTCTTGACGCCCGGGATCAGCTTGACGCCCTTCTGCACCGCATGCGTCACCACTTTCGAAAACACGTTGGCGCTGATATTGCCGATGCCGGGAATGGTCTTCAGTTGCGCGATCACCGCCGCGCGCAAACCCTCGATCTGGCTCTTTGCCGGGTAGCCGAGTTCGACGTCGAGCGAGACATCGCTGCCGGTGATCTTGATGTTCTTGACGCAACGCGTGCTGACGAGGTCCTTGCCGGTGTTGGCATCGACCACAGAATTGAGCGCCGCGTGAATGCTTTGTTCGTTGATGGACATGAAAGACCTTTGCTGATGACTAAGAGTAGGAAGGGGATTGTTTGGTGGCGGATTATCGCCCGGATCGCATGAGGCATATCCGGACCATACCCGAGTGAATTAGTCGGGATTATATATTATCCGGAGTGGCTTTGCCCACGTCGGTTGCGGGCTTAGCCCACTCCGCAGGGGCATCATCAGGTTCGGCTGATTTGCCATCCCGGGATGGGAAGCCGCGCCGAGACTTGCGCCGCGATGTGTATCAGATCCAAGTGATGAGTACTCCGAAGCAGCATGATACGGCACGTCACCGTAGCTGCTATACTGTACCTACAGTTCTGGAGTGCCAATGAGATTCGCTTGGGACGAGACGAAAAACAGCATCAACCGGCAGAAGCATCTTGTCAGCTTCGAGACGGCGCAACTTGTGTTCGATGATCCGTTTCACGTCAGCAAGCAAGACCGGATCGAGAACGGCGAGCAACGTTGGCAGACGATCGGACTGGCGCACGGCGTCGTGCTGTTGCTGGTGGCGCACACCTACACCGAAGCGGACGGACAAGAAACGATTCGCATCGTATCGGCACGAAAGGCAGACAGCCTGGAAAGGAAAATTTATGCGGAAGGCTACTAAGCAAGCAAGCGGAAAACTGACGGCAAAGCAGGCGACGGAACTCAAAACCCTGCAGGCCATGCCGGACAAGCAGATCGACTACTCCGACGCGCTCTCGGCAAAACCGGAAGAATGGCGCGATGCGGTCGTCGGCAAGTTCTATCGTCCCATCAAGCAGCAATTGACGCTGCGAATCGATGCCGACGTAGTGGATTGGTTCAAGAAGCAGGGCAGGGGCTATCAGACCCGCATCAATGAATTGCTGCGTGACGTGATGATGAAAGAGGTGAAACATTGATCGGGACGGAACCCATCGAGTTATACAGCAAGGCGCGAATTCGACGAGGCCGAGGCCGATCTGGCCGCGGTGCTGAACAGAGATCGCACTGACGAACAAATCGCCGTACCGGACTCTGTCTGCCTTCGCTCTGCGTGACGGGAATTCCCCTTCGGGGCCGTCAATTCCGCTTCGCGGGCAGGCAAGCACCGACTTTCTGACTTTACTCCCAAGGCCGTAACGGGTCTCGCCCCGGTACAATGCCCCCCTTGAGATGCGGCAGGCCACACGCCCGCCGCCCGCCCCGGAAAGACCGCGTCATGACCCGCAAGATCCTCGTTACCAGCGCCCTGCCCTATGCCAATGGCGCGATCCACCTCGGCCATCTGGTCGAGTACATCCAGACCGATATCTGGACGCGCTTCCAGAAAATGCGCGGCCACGAATGCTGGTTCGTCTGCGCCGATGACACCCACGGCACGCCGATCATGCTGCGCGCCGAAAAGGAAGGCGTCACCCCTGAACAGCTGATTGCCCGCGTGCATGCCGAGCACTCGCGCGATTTCGCCGGCTTCCATGTCGCCTTCGACAATTACCACACGACCCATTCGGAAGAGACCCGGCACTATGCCGAAGACATCTTCGGTAAGCTGAAGGCGGCCGGCCTGATCGAGGTGCGCTCGATCGAGCAGTACTACGATCCGGTCAAGAACATGTTCCTGCCCGACCGCTTCATCAAGGGCGAGTGCCCCAAGTGCGGGACCAAGGACCAGTACGGCGATGCCTGCGAATCCTGCGGCGCGGCCTATGCGCCGACCGACCTGAAGAACCCCTACTCGGCGGTGTCCGGTGCGCAGCCGGTGCTGAAATCTTCCGACCACTATTTCTTCAAGCTCTCCGATCCGCGTTGTCAGGAGTTTCTGCGGCGCGCCACGCGAGAGGTGTGCAAAGCGCAGCCGGAGGCGATCAACAAGCTTCAGGAGTGGCTGGGCGCACCCGGCGAGAACAAGCTGACCGACTGGGACATCTCGCGCGATGCGCCCTATTTCGGCTTCGAGATTCCTGGCGCGCCCGGCAAATTTTTTTACGTCTGGCTCGATGCACCGATCGGCTACATGGGTTCGTTCAAGAATTTCTGCGCGAAGAAGGGGCTCGATTTCGACGAGTTCTGGGGCAAGGGTTCGCAGGCCGAGCTGTATCACTTCATCGGCAAGGACATTCTCTACTTCCACGCCCTGTTCTGGCCGGCCGAACTGGAGTTCGCGGGCTACCGCACACCGACCAGCGTCTTCGCCCACGGCTTCCTGACCGTCGATGGCGCCAAGATGTCGAAGTCGCGCGGCACTTTCATCACCGCGGAAAGTTATCTCGCGCAGGGCCTCAATCCGGAATGGCTGCGCTACTACTTCGCCGCCAAGCTCAACGGCACCATGGAAGACATCGACCTCAACCTCGAGGACTTCACCCAGCGCGTCAATTCCGATTTGGTCGGCAAGTACATCAACATCGCCAGCCGCGCCGCCGGCTTCGTCGCCAAGCGCTTCGAAGGCAAGCTGCTGCACAGCCACCTCAACGAGCGCTTCCAGGCCGAACTGCCCGGCATCATGGAGGCCGCCGAGGAGATCGCCGCCCTCTACGAAGCCCGCGACAGCGCGCGCGCCCTGCGCCGCGTCATGGCGCTGGCCGACCAGATCAACCAGTACGTGGACAAGAACCAGCCGTGGACGCTGGCCAAGCAGGAGGGTCAGGAGGCCAAGCTGCACGAGGTCTGCTCACTGCTGATCAACGCCTTCCGCCTGCTGACCATTTACCTCAAGCCGGTGCTGCCCAAGCTGCCGCCGGCGCACCTGATCAACGCCTACGAACACCTGATGCAGCGCATCGACCCGAAGCAGATCGACGCCCTGATCGCCGCCAACCGTGAATCGCTCGAGCCCGCAGTGGCGCAAGCGGCGGCGGCGGCAGCCGCCGTAGCGCCAGCGCCGACTTCTTCCGCGCCGCATTCGCCGCAGCGCCATGCCCAGCACCAGCAGGCCACGGAGGACAAAACCCAGGGCCAGGCAATGCCTGCGGCCCAGCACATCTCCATCGACGACTTCGGCAAGGTCGACCTGCGCGTTGCCCGCATCGCCGACGCGCAGCACGTCGAAGGCGCCGACAAGCTGATCCGCCTGACGCTCGACATCGGCGAGGGCGGCACGCGCAATGTCTTCGCCGGAATCAAGTCGGCCTACGATCCGGCGCAGCTGGTCGGCCGCCTGACGGTGATGGTGGCGAACCTCGCGCCGCGCAAGATGAAATTCGGCATGTCCGAAGGCATGGTGCTCGCCGCCTCGGATGCCGACGGCAAATCGCCCGGCCTGTTCCTGCTTTCGCCCGACAGCGGCGCACAGCCCGGCATGAAAGTGAAGTAATGGAGGTTCGCCGGCTGGTCATCACCGGCCTGGTGCAGGGCGTCGGCTTCCGTTACGCGATGCGGGCGCAAGCCCGCCTGCTGGGCGTCACCGGCTGGGTGCGGAATCGCCGCGACGGCAGCGTCGAAGCCATGATTTCCGGCGACCCGGCGCAGCTCGCAGCAATGCTCGACTGGAGTCACAGCGGGCCGGCGGGTGCCGCGGTCGACAATGTCATGATCGAAACCGCCAGCGGCGACTACCCGGATTTCGAACTGCGGCCGACCGCGTGAAGTGACGCGAATCGCGCGCCTTCTAGTAGTTCGCTTCGCCAAAGCAGTGGCATGAAACCGTTCGGCCTGAGCCGTGAGCTTGCCGAACGGTCGAAGGCCAGTGGTGGCAAGGTAAAGCGGTTCGACAGGCTCACCGCGAACGACAATTGATTTAGCGTGACGTACCAGTAGTGTCCCAACGTTAATCGAACAAGATCAACTGGTTGGGATTTTCCAGTAGATCTGATGAAGGTGGAGTACGAGCAAGTAGCTGATCCAATGGAGTTCGCTCAAACATGGTGAGACTCAGGATTTGTAGGATTTCGT
>JAPLRA010000159.1 GCA_026399445.1 Sulfuritalea sp. | reverse complement strand
GATGTCGAAATGGGCCTCGCGGAAGGGCGGGGCAACCTTGTTCTTGACCACTTTGACCTTGGTCTCGTTGCCGATGACTTCGTCGCCCTTCTTGATGGCGCCGGTGCGGCGGATGTCCATGCGCACCGAAGCGTAGAACTTGAGTGCGTTGCCGCCGGTGGTGGTTTCCGGATTGCCGAACATGACGCCGATCTTCATGCGGATCTGGTTGATGAAAATCACCAGCGTGTTGGTGCGCTTGATGTTGGCGGTGAGCTTGCGCAGTGCCTGCGACATCAGCCGCGCCTGCAAGCCGGGCAACTGGTCGCCCATCTCGCCTTCGATTTCGGCGCGCGGCGTCAGCGCGGCGACCGAGTCGATCACAATGCAATCGACGCCGCCGGAGCGAACCAGCATGTCGGTGATCTCGAGGCCCTGTTCGCCGGTGTCCGGTTGCGAAATCAGCAGGTCGGGCACGTTCACGCCCAGCTTTGCCGCATAGCCGGGGTCGAGCGCGTTTTCGGCATCAATGTAGGCTGCCACGCCGCCCGCTTTCTGGATCTCGGCGACGATGTGCAGGCACAACGTGGTCTTGCCGGAGGACTCCGGCCCGTAGACTTCAACCACCCGCCCGCGCGGCAGACCACCTATGCCCAAAGCTATATCCAGCCCGAGCGAACCGGTGGAAACCGTCTGGATGTCATCTATGGCGAGGCCCTCGCCCATTTTCATGATCGAGCCCTTGCCGAATTGCTTTTCTATCTGGGCCAGGGCGGCCTGGAGTGCCTTGCTCTTGTTGTCGTCCATTAATTGCTTCCTTCAAAAGTTGAATCGATTATGGCATGGATGGCACAGTTTTTGCGCGCTCCGGATCGGTCACGTGTCGAGTCGCAGCAACAGGCCCTGCAGGGCGTGAATCACGGCCTGACGGCGCACTGCTTCGCGGTCGCCCGCAAAAACCCTGGTTTCGGTATCAGCTGGCTGCCCGACTCGACACCAGGCAAAGCATACGGTGCCCACTGGCTTACCAGGTGAGCCACCCGTCGGTCCGGCAATTCCTGTAATAGCAAGCGAAATCATGGCCTTGGAGTTTTTCAACGCGCCTTCGGCCATCTTCGCTGCGGTTTCGGGGCTCACTGCGCCAAATTGCGCGAGGATTTCCGCCGGCACACCCAAGAGCTCGACTTTGGCTTCGTTGCTGTAGGTGACAAAGCCGCGCTCGAACCATTCCGAACTGCCGGCTGTGTGCGTGATTACTTGTGCCGCCCAGCCTCCGGTGCATGACTCGGCCGTGGCAATCAATAGTCGGCGCTGGCGGGACGGCGCCAATGCAGCCGAACCGACGGCTTCTGACAGGGTGACGAACTCGGCGTCCATCAGAACGGCAGAAAAGCCTTGAAAACCGCAATGGTCAGCACCGTGTAGCCGGCCGCGATGGCGTCGTCCATCATCACGCCGAAGCCGTTCTTTACCTGCGTGTCGAAAAATTTCGCCGGTTGCGGCTTGACGATGTCGTAGAAGCGGAACCACAGGAAGGCCGCGAGTTGCCAAAGCAGTTCCGGGGGCGTCAGCAGCAGCACGGCCCAGAAGGGGACGATTTCGTCCCAGACGATGGCGCCGTGATCGACCACGCCGAGGGCGCGACCGGTGATCTGGCAGGCGGAGACGCCGACGGCAAAGGCCAGCAGCAGGAAGATCGCCATCCCCAGATCGCTGTCGAGGTACATGCGCAAAAGTGGAAACGTCAGCCACGCGAAGGCCGTGCCCGCCGTTCCCGGCGCGAAGCGCGAAAGCCCGCTGCCCATGCCGCAGGCAATGAAATGCGCGGGGTGGCGGAACAGGAATTTGAGCGGCGGCGGGGGCAGTTTTGCCATGGGGCAGGACTATTCGAAGTGATCGAAGCCGCGATGCTCGGGCGTGATGACGCTGCCGCCATCGTCGCACACGACGAGTTCGCCGGGCGCTCCCGATGTAATTTGTCCGATGCGTGTCAGCGGCAGCCGGAGCCGGTTGCCGATCGCCGCGACCTCCTTGTCGTGCGATGTCGCTGCGGTGAATAGCAGTTCATAGTCGTCGCCGCCGGCCAGCAGGCAATCGCGCTCCAGTCCTGCGGGAGGCAGACCGGGAATCTGCAGCCGCGCGGCGCACGTGGATTGTTCGAGGATGTGGCCGAGATCGGCTAGCAGGCCATCGGAAACATCGATCGCGGCGCTGGCGATTCCGCGCAAGGCCAGCCCCAGTTCCACGCGAGGCTGTGGGCGGTGGAGCGCCGAAAGACAGGCTCCCTGTAGCGGCTCGGTCAGCACCGTGCGCCCCTGCAGATGAGCCAGCCCCAGCGCGGCGCGTCCCGGCCAGCCGGACACCCAGATCGAATCGCCGGCTTGCGCACCGTTGCGCCGCAGTGCTGTTCCGGCCGGGGCTTCGCCGAGGATCGTGACGCAGAACGCGCGTGGCCCGAGGGTGGTGTCGCCACCGATCAGATCGATGTCGTAGCGATTGGCGCACTCGAAGAAGCCTCGCGCAAAGGCCTCGATCCAGTCGGAAGTCGGCGCTGGCAATACGGCGGCCAGCAGCGCCCAGCGCGGTTGCGCGCCCATCGCGGCCAGATCCGAGATATTCACCGCCAGCGTTTTCCAGCCCAGCGCCTCGGCATCGGTGTCGGCTAAAAAATGCGTTCCTTCGACCAGCAGATCGGTCGAGATCACCATTTCCTGGCCGGGCGTGGGCGCGATCAGTGCGCCATCGTCGCCGACGCCGAGCGTGGTGTGGGTGGTGGGGCGCGTGAAGTAGCGCGCGATGATTTCGAATTCCGACGCCACGGAATCAGGGTTTCCGAATCTCCGCAGCTCGCAGCACCGCGGCCAGCTTGTCGAGCACGCCGTTAACAAACTTGTGACCGTCGGTACCGCCGTAGGTCTTGGCCAGCTCGATGGCCTCGTTGATGATCACGCGGTAGGGCGTTTCAGCGTGGAGCTTGAGCTCGCAGGCGCCCAGCAGCAGGATGCAGCGTTCGATAGGCGACACTTCGTCCCAGGTGCGGTCGATATGCGGTGCCAGATCGAGCTTCAGCGCCTCGACGTTTTGCCGCGCTTCGGCCAGCAGCGTGGAGTAGAGCTCGCCATCGGCCTTGTCGAAGCCGGCGACGCCTTCTGCCTGCACCTGAATCGCCGCTTCATCCTGACCGCCGACCTGCCATTGATAGAGGCCCTGGATGATGAACTCGCGGGCGCGCCGGCGCGGTGATTTTCCGCTGCTCACTATTTGACGGCCTTCAACAAATTGGCCATCTCGATGGCGGCCTGCGCCGCCTCGGAGCCCTTTTGCACCATGCGCACCAGCGCCTGGTCGTCGTTCTCCGTGGTCAGCACCGCATTGGCGATCGGGATGCCGGTGTTCAGTTGCACGTCGGTGATGCCGCGCGCCGATTCGTTGGAGACGATCTCGAAGTGGTAGGTCTCGCCGCGAATTACGGCGCCCAGCGCGACCAACGCATCGAAGCGGCCGCTTTGCGCCATGGCCTGCAGCGCCAGCGGCAGTTCCAGCGCGCCGGGCACGGTGGTGAAGGTGACGTCGGCGTCGGCCACGCCGAGGCGCGCCAGTTCGGCCAGACAGCCTGAGCGCAGGCCTTCGCCGATGTCTTCATTGAAGCGGCTCTGGACGACGCCGACGCGCAGGTCCTTGCCGGCGAGATTGGGTTCGAGTTCGCGGATGCTCATGCCGTCTTTTCTCCTGCCGGCGTGAAGTAGCCGGTGATTTCGAGGCCGAAGCCGGCCATGCTCGGCATCTTTCTCGGGCTGGCCATCAGGCGCATCTTGCCGACGCCGACTTCACGCAATATCTGCGCGCCGATGCCGTAGATGCGCGGGTCCCACTTTGCCGCGGGCCGCGTCGCCTGATCGTCCTTCAACGCCGCCAGCAAGGCATTGCCGGATTCCGCTCGATGCAGCAGCACCAGCACGCCGCGCCCCTCCTGCGCAATCGAGCGCAGCGCAAAATCGACGCCGTAGGTATGGCGGCAATTGTTCCGGTCGAGAAAGTCCATGACGCAAATCGATTCATGTACGCGCACCAGCGTTTCCTCACCGGCCTTGATCTCGCCGCAGGACAGCGCCAGATGTACATCGCCGCTGCTGCGGTCGGCGAAGGCGCGCAAGCGGAAGGCGCCTTGTGCGCTTTCGACATTCTTGTCAGCGACGCACTCGATCAGTTTTTCGGTTTCGGACCGATGCTGAATCAGATCGCGGATCGTGCCGATCTTGAGCTTGTGTTCGGCGGCGAACTCCAGCAGGTCCGGCAGGCGCGCCATGGTGCCGTCTTCCTTGAGGATCTCGCAAATCACCGCGGCCGGCGTGCAGCCGGCCAGTTGGGCGAAATCGCAGCCGGCTTCGGTATGGCCGGCACGCACCAGCACGCCGCCGTTTTGCGCCATCAGCGGAAAGATGTGACCGGGCTGGACGATGTCGGTCGGGCTGGCATTCTTCGCCACGGCGGCTTGCACCGTGCGCGAGCGGTCCTGCGCCGAGATGCCGGTGGTGACGCCTTCGGCGGCTTCGATCGAAACGGTGAAAGCGGTGCCGTGCGGCGTCTTGTTATCGCGCACCATCAGCGGCAGATCGAGTTGGCGGCAGTGGGCTTCGGTCAGCGTCAGGCAGATCAGGCCACGCCCCCATTTGGCCATGAAATTGATGGCCTCGGGCGTCACGTGGTCGGCGGCGAGCACGAGGTCGCCTTCGTTTTCGCGGTCTTCCTCATCGACGAGGATCACCATGCGGCCGGCACGCATGTCGGCGACGATATCGAGAACGGGGCTGATGCTCATGGCGAAGGGTCCAAGCTTGGGAAGCCGCGCATTTTACGCTGCGGCGCCAGCCGTCAGCATGCGTTCGACGTATCGGGCGATCAAATCGATTTCCAGATTGACGCGGCTGCCGGCCTTCAGGTGCCGCAGCGTGGTCACCTCGACGGTGTGCGGGATCAGGTTGATCGAGAAGCGGCGGCCGCCTTTGCCACCCACGCGATTGGTGGTGAGCGAGACGCCATCGACCACGATCGAGCCCTTGCGTGCGATGTACTTCGCCAGAGATTTTGGCGCCTTGATCACCAGTTCGTGCGATTCGCCGATCGGCTCGAACTTCTCGACCTCGCCGACGCCATCGACGTGGCCCGAGACGAGGTGTCCGCCGATGAAGTCGTTCAGGCGCATGGCCTTTTCCAGATTCACTTCGCCGCCGACGGCGTCGAGGCCGACCGTGCAATCCAGCGTCTCCTTCGAGACGTCGACCTGGTAGCTGTCCTTCTTCTTCGCGATGACGGTCAGGCAGACCCCGCCGTGGGCGATCGAATCGCCCAGCGCGACATCGCCGAGCTTGAGGCCGGGAGCCTTGATGGTGAGGCGCAGACCCTGTTCGAGCGGCTGGGCATGGCTGATTTTTCCGATGGCGGTGATGATGCCCGTGAACATGGGAGCTCCGAAGAAGAGTGGTTAGCGCAGGACGCGCTCAAGGGTAGGCAGAAAGGTTTCCGCAGGCTGGAAGCCGACCACGCGCAGATCGTTCTGTTCGCGGCCGCCCGCATCGAAGAAGATGATGCCCGGCGGCCCGAACAGGCCGAAGCGCTTGAGCAGTGCCGCATCGGCGTCGGTGTTCGCGGTCACATCCGCCTTCAGCAGAACGAACTGCTTCATGCGCGCGGCGACTCGCGGGTCGGCGAAAGTGAAGCGCTCCATCTCTTTGCAGCTCACGCACCAGTCGGCATAGAAGTCCAGCATCACGGGTTTGCCCGCGGCCTTCGCTTCGGCGAGGCGAACATCGAGTCGTTCGGTCGTTGCCACCCGCTCAAAAGTCGGCGCTGGCGAGACGGCGGCCGTGCCGCCGCCGAGGAAGCCGAGCGGTTGCAGCGGATCCCTGGCGCCGCCCAGCACGCCGATCAGCATCGCCGCACCGCCGAGCAGAAGCATTACGCCGAGCCCCTTGCCCAGGCGCTGCCAGCCATGCGCGTGTGGCGGCAGTGGATCCAGTGCATGCAGATAGATCGACGGGATCACCATCAGCAGCGCCCAGCCGAGCATTTGCAGCCACAGCGGAATGACGGGCGAGACCAGCCAGAGTGCCGTGGCCAGCATGATGACGCCGAAGAACTTCTTGACGCCTTCCATCCACGGCCCGGACTTCGGCAGCAGCGAGCGCGAGAAGGCGCCCACCAGCAGCAACGGCACGCCCATGCCCAGCGCCCTGACGAACAGCGCTGCACCGCCCAGTGTCGCGTTGCCGGTCTGCGCGATGTAGAGCAACGCGCCAGCCAGCGGCGCGGCAACGCAGGGTCCGACGATCAGCGCCGAGAGCGCGCCCATCAGCGCGATGGCGGGCAGCGAGCCGCCCTGGCGGTTGGCCGTGTCCGAAACGCGACTTTGCAGCACCGAGGGCATCTGCAATTCATAGAAGCCGAACATCGACAGCGACAGCACCACGAACACCAGCGCGAAGCCGCCCAGCACCCAGGCATTCTGCAGGGCGGCCGAGAGCAGGGTGCCGGAAAGCCCTGCGGCGATGCCGACCGCCGCGTAGGTGGCGGCCATGCCCAGCACGTAGGCGAGCGACAGGACGAAGGAGCGCAGATGGCTCACGGCATGCCCGTGATTGACGATGATGCCGGACAGAATCGGGATCATCGGGAAGACGCAGGGGGTCAGCGAGAGCAGCAGGCCGAAGCCGAAAAAGCTGAGCAGCACAACGGCGAGATTGCCTCCCTTGAACAGTCCGGCAATGCGCGAGCTCTCATCGGCGGGAGTCGGCGCTGGCGATACGGCGAGTGGCGTGGCGCTCAGCGCCGCGGGCGTTCCCGAAGCCACCAACTCCAGCTTCGCCTCCTGGTTGATCGGTGGATAACAGATGCCGCCATCCCAGCAGCCTTGCGAGACAACCTTCAGCGTGACGGGCCCGGCCGCCTCCACCGGCAGCAGGATCTTCACCTCCTTGCGATAGGTCTCGACCTTGCCGAACAGTTCGTCTTCCTTGATCTTGCCGGGTGGCAGCTTCGGCGCGCCGAGCGTGCCGCCTTCCAGGGCGAACTTGAACTTGTCGCGATACATGTAGTACTGATCGGTGATCTGCCAGCGCGCCTCGATGGTTTTGGCGTCGATCATTTGCGCCGAGAAGCGGAAGGCTTGCTCCGGAGGCAGCGGTTCTTCGGCACGGGCCAGACCGGGCAGGGCGAGCAGCAGCAGGAAAAAGAAGCGGATCAGCATGAAAGGGGGGAGCCGTCGGCGGCCTCGGTCAGGGTTTCGGTGCGGGTTTCGGCCACTACCCAGTCCAGATACTCCGGCAGGCCGTGCGCGATTGGGACCGCGATGATCTCGGGAAGTTCATAGGGATGGCGTGCGCGGATCGCCGCCTCCAGTGCTGCGTAGCGCACTGCTGTCGTCTTGATCAGCAGCGGGATTTCCGTCGCATTTTCTATCGCGCCCTGCCAGCGATAGACCGAGCGGCAAGGAGCCAGCACATTGACGCAGGCCGCCAGACGCTCACCCACCAGCGCGCCGGCCAGAGCATGGGCACTGGCTTCGTCCGGCAGGTTGGTGAGAACCATCAGGGTTTGGTGGCGGGTTTGGGCTATTTCCATCGGTCTATTCTACCTTCGGCCCGTGCCGGGTCTGGGTTAGGCTGCCACGACCGGCAGTCAGAAACCGTGTCCGGAGCTTGGGGGCGTGCGTGAGCAAATTGTTGCAGGGATTGAAGGACGTGGAGCGGCAACGGCGGGAATTTGTCGTGAGCGGCGCTGAAGAGCGGGCCCGCGCCGCCGCCGCGTTGAGGCTGGCGCAAGCCACCGAGCAGGCCGCTGCCGCGCAACGACGGCTGCAGGCCGACGGTCTCGCTGCAGAACATGCCATCAGCCGCGCTGCCGCCGAGACTGCCGCCGAGGCCGCCGCCGCGCAGCAGGCCCATGTCGAACGTATGGCCGAAGTTGCGCTGCGCACGCGAATCGACGCAGAACAACGCGCACTGGCGGATGCCCAGCGTCGGGAGTTCGCCGCGTCTGAACTTGCCATTGCCGCCACGGCACGGGCCAGCAAACAGGAAGAGCTCGCCCGGCTCGCCCGCGAGCGGGCTGACGCAGAGCGGCGCGCGGCCAATCTGGCGAACGAGAAGCTTCGTGCCGAGCAGGTTGCGGAAGCTGCGGCGCTGGCGTGCATGGCCGCAGAATATGAGGCGGCACGGGAAGCGAAGCGTCGTGCCGAACAGGAAACCGAGGCTGGGCACGCGGCGGCTGTGCGTCTCGAAGCCGAGCATGAGGCGAGCATAGCGCGGGCCGAGCGCATGACGGCCGAGGCTGAGGCTGCCGCCGCTGCAGCGAGTCACCAGAAGATCGCTGACGCGCTCGCCACGGCGGAGGCCGCCGCTCGACCGCCTGAGGCGACAGCCGACAAGCGACTGTCGAGTCATCGCCTGACGCCCGCTCAGCGTCGGCTGCTCGCCAGCACGGCCCTGGCACTGATGGCAGGCGTCGGCGTCGGCATGACCCTGCACAAGGCGCCACGCTTTCCCTGGGGTTTGTCGTCGGCGGGGCCGGATTCGCTGCAACTGCGACTCGATGACACGCTGACCAGCCCTGCCACGCAGAAGCAGCGCGCGGTGCCGCGCGACCAGGTGCCGCGCTGACCCTCCCCGCTCCCGCAGGGCCCCTCCCTCTTCGGCGAATGCTGCCGGTATCGGCCGTACGTTGCGTTTAAGCAACGTTTCTCCTTGTGCGACCCTTAGTTTGCGTGCTGCAGCATTGCTGATAAACTTGGAAGCTGCTAGCTTTGTCAGTAGTTAGAAACAACTTTAGCTGTCAGCTTGTTTGCACATGATTTTATTGGGGATTTGTCTATGAGGAAAGCGATAGCCAAACTGCTGGCTGCCGCCGCTACTATTGTGGCGGCCGGATCGCTCAATCATGCCTGTGCGCAGGACAGCAGTTTCGACATCGTGCGTTTCCAGATCGAAGGCAATTCGATTCTGCCGGCGCAGCGGACGCAGGAACTGGTGGCGCCTTTTGTCGGCCGCCGCAAGAATTATGGTGACGTGCAAAAGGCCCTGGAAGCCCTCGAAGGCGACTATCGGCGTCTCGGCTTTGGCACCGTGCAGGTCTATGTGCCGGAGCAGGAACTCACCAGTGGCGTAGTCAAGCTGCAAGTCAGCGAAGGCGTGGTGGGCAAGGTCACCATCACCGGCAACAAGTATTTCAACAACGAAAACGTCCGCGCCAGCCTGCCCAATCTGAAGGAAGGCGCTGCGCCCAACATGCGCGCGCTGTCCGAAAACGTTCAGTTGACCAACGAGAATCCCGCCAAGCAGGTTGAAGTGACCCTCGGCACAAGTGAAGAAGAAGGCAAGGTCGACGTCAAGGTCGAGGTCAAGGAAGAAAACCCCGAGCGCGTCTACGTGACACTGGACAACACCGGCACCAAGGCCAGCGGCAAGCATCGGCTGGGCATTTCCTACCAGAACGCCAATGTGGGCAACAGCGACCAGGTGGTGACCTTGGCCTACACCACAGCGGTGGACCCGCCCGGTGGCATGAAAATTCTGGGCAACCGAATGATTCCCGGGCATGACGGCAACGGCGTGAAAGTGGATATTTTCAGCGTCGGCTATCGTCTGCCCCTGTATTCGCTGGGCGACAGCATTGACTTCATCTACGCCAACTCAAGCACCGATTCCCCGGCCAATTCGCCGAACCTAGGCACTGGCCTTGCGATCAACGGCAAGGGCGAGGTGTTCGGCCTGCGCTACAACCATATTTTTCCGCGTGCCGGAGAATTTACCTCCAAGCTGGTACTTGGCTTTGATTACAAGTACATGAACAGTCGCTGCACCGTCGCCGGTGTTCCCACGGCTTTTGGCGCTGCGGGTTGCACCCCGCATACCTTCCGGCCGGTAACTGCCACCTACAGTGGCCAGTGGCAAAAACCGGGTGAGGTCATCGATTTCAACGTCGGCATCGTGCACCACCTGTTCCCGATGGGCAGCTACTTCACCTTCGCGCCTGCCGCGCCTGCCGCCGGCGGTACGGATCGCTACTCGGCGGCATCCGGCTACCAGACCAAGGATCAATTTGCCGCGCTGCGCTTTGGTGGCAGCTACGCCGCTGCCGTGGCGGGCGAATGGCTGCTGCGCATCGCGGGAAGCGGCCAGCACGCGAACAATGCGCTGCCCGCCGGCGAGCGACTCGGCCTGGCAGGATCAAACGCCGTGCGCGGTTTCCTCGAGCGCGCAGTCGCCGCCGACCGTGGCTATTTCGCCAATTTTGAGGTCTATTCACCGGATATCGCGCCAATACTGGGTCTGGAGGGAAACCTCAAATGGCTGGTTTTCTACGATACCGCGAAGGGTTTCAATCTCAACCCGTCGGTCAATCAGCATGTCAACATCGCCTCGCTGGGCGTCGGCGTGCGTTACAACATCAAGAAAGATGTCAGCGTTCGCTTCGATGTTGCGCGGGTGATGGACGGCCAATGGCCGAATGGAGCACCCAACATCGCGCTCGACGGCGATATCCGCGGCCACTTCGGTCTTGCCTTCGGCTTCTGAGTTCCGAACCAAGGGCGTTCGTTTGCTCCGGGTGTGACTTATTCCCTGAAGCGTGAGTGGTTTTCAGCTATAAATACGGGATAAGTGTGCGGCTGTCCCGCCCTCGGAGTCTCCAATGAACCACGACAATCCCTCGCGCAACCGCTGTTCCCGGCTCTCCACGCCTGTTCGACTGGGCGTAGCCGCGGTAGCCGCGTGTTTTCTCGCTGCCCCGGTGCTGTCCAACCCGGTGAATCCCACCGTGGTCAATGGCGCCGCCACCTTCAATCAGGTCGGCAACGTCCTGA
>JAPLRA010000364.1 GCA_026399445.1 Sulfuritalea sp. | reverse complement strand
TCGAGCTGCCGCTGCGACATGCCGCGCACGCGCGACAGTGACAGCAGCACCAATTCACGCGGCGAAATGCGTCGCGCACCGGGCATTTTCGGTGCGCGTTTCGGCGTCGCGCCCGGCGCCAGAAAGGATGGTTCGAGATTCGGGCCACAGGCGGCCAAGCGCTCCAGCAGGCGCTTTCTGCGCAACACGGCATAGGCGGTTTCGGCGATGAAGGCGCGGTCCTTGGCGCCACTCTTGCGCGCCCGGAAAAAGGCCGACAGTGCGGCATCGGCCGCCTGGTTGAAGGTCAGCAACTGCGCAGTGGCGGCCACCGCGGCGTTGAGCAAGTCGGCAGCAAGGCCGTCCGCCGTCGGCGCGTCATCGCCGACCGGCTTTTGTCCCTTTTGTCCCCTGTGGTCTGTTCTTTGTTTTCTGGCAATCATTGGGGCTCCCGGGGGTCGATGTCTGCCGCGAGCTGATCGAAGATCTCGCCCTTGCGGTCGGTGAAACGAATTTTTAGCGGCATGCCGCGCGTGTCCGCAGCCTTGCCGACAGCCAGCCACAGTTCAATGGTGTCACCGCCGCTGCGGATTCTCAAGCGCGACGCCCGGCGCTCACCCGCCGGCAGTGCGACGACTTCTTCGCCGAGGACTTCGATGCGGTAGTTCTCCAGCTTGCGTCCCGTGGCGATGGACATCTCCAGCACGCCGCTCTTCGGCACCAGCAGCACCAGCTGGTAATACATCGAGAGCATGTCCTGCGCGCCGGCGGCAACGACCTCCTCGCGTCCGGCATAGCTGACCACGCGGCGCGGCCAGTCGAAGCTCGCGGTATCCGTTGCGCCGACGCGCTCATGGCGAAACTCCAACGGCCTCAGGCCTTCCGCGGTCACCTCGCCCTGGCTGCTCTGCAGCACGCGCGCCGGCTTGAAAACGGCAGCCAGTCCCGTGGTCTCGGTCACGCTTTGCAGCTTGTAGGCGAGGCCGTCATGGTCCCAGGTATGCACGGCCTGCCCGACCACAAAGCCGCCTTCGCCGCGCGTGATGGTGTAGCGCACGCGGCCCTTGCTGGGCAGGGCGATGCTGACCGGGACCGGAGCGGCGGGTGCAAAACTCGGCGCTGGCGATGCGGCGACCGGCGGACTTTCAACTGCCGGCGCCGGTTGGGCGGCGGCCGCGGCGACCACCGGGGTCGCATCAACGTTCGAGGGTGCAGCCAAACGACGTGGCTTCTCGGCCGGTGGCTTTGCCGCCGGTTTGGCGACAGGAGCGGCTTCCGACCGTGGGGCCGGCTTCGCCAGCACTGCATCAATAGTGGGCAGCGGCTCCGCATCGCCGAGCGCGGGCAGCTCCCAGCCCGGCCCCAGCAGGGCGGCGGCGTGGATCAAGGCTGATGCGGCCAGCGCCAGAAAAAAAGGCATCTCAATCGATTTGCGGCACATGCAGCGAACCGACCACCGCCGTCTCGTCCGCCAACTGCGCGCGGCCATCGACCAGGCGCAGCCGTCCCTCGAGAAACCAGCGCGCGACCCGCGGATAGAGCAGATGCTCCTCGACCAGCACGCGACGACCCAGCGTCGCCTCGTCGTCGCCCGCCAGTACCGGCACCGCCGCCTGCGCAATGATCGGCCCGCCATCCAGCGCCGGCGTCACAAAGTGCACGCTGCAGCCATGCAGCCTGACTCCGGCGGCGAGTGCCTGCGCATGCGTCTTGACGCCGGGGAAAGCCGGCAGCAGGGAGGGATGGATATTCAGCAGGCGACCTTCGAAGCGCCGCACGAAATCGTCGCCCAGAATTCTCATGAAGCCGGCGAGCAGGACCAGGTCCGGCGCATGCCGCTCGATCTCTGCTGCCAGCGCGGCATCGAATTCGCCGCGCGAAGCGAAGCCGCGATGGTCGATGGCAATCGCCGGTAGGCCACGAGCTGCGGCGAATGCCAGGCCGGCCGCATCCGGGCGATTGCTGATGACCGCCGCGCAGACACCGGGCAGACCGGCGCCGAGCAGCGCTTCCATGTTGCTGCCGCGGCCTGAAATCAATATGACGTAGTGCTTCATCGCAGCGCCATCACCGGCAGGAATACCGCCGTCGCAACGCTTTGCGCCATGCGGGCAATGGTGCGGTGACCCTTGTCGGCAATCAGGCTCGACAGCAGGTCGAGGTTGCCGATCATCTTGCCGAATTCGCGTTCGAAGCTCAGGTTCGCCGGCTGCGGCGCCAGCGCCATCTCGTTGGAGCGCAACAGCAGCGCGCCGCTGGCATCGCGTGCATTCGCCAGCTTCCACGCGGCGATCTCGAGATTGCGCGCACTGTTGTACAGCTTCTGCGGATCGAGTTCGTCGAGCATGAAGAACTCCGTCTTTTCCTCAAAGGCCACGTTCAGCATGCCGCCCATGCCGGCGATGAAGGCCGCCACCCGATCGCCCTCGAAATCCTCGCGCAGAGCCAGCAGGATCGCATCGGTGCCGCGCCGGCCGGCAGTTTCCGGCAACCGCCAGCCCGTGCGTGGATCGAGCAGGCGGTCCAGTGCCGCCTCGATGCTGGCATGGCCGCCCTTCTTCCACTCGCGCGGATTGCGTCGATAGAGCTTTTCGGCAAGCACGCGCAGGCTAGCGAATATCTCGCGCCGATGCAGGTCGGCAACGCGGTCGACATCGGTCTTGCCGATCTGCTTCGGATCGAAGGTCGCTACCGAATTGCCGACCGAGTCGGCTACCGAATTGCTCGTCGGGTTTCCGGCAGGGTCGCCCGGCGGACGCCGCTTGTCCACGGTTTGTGCGCAGCCAGTCAGCAGCAGCAGAGTTGCAAGCGCCAGCACATGACGCATGCTCAGGAGGCCTTCGGCGACAAGCGATGACGCAGCCAGGCCAGGGCCAGCGGCACCAGCGACAGGCCGATGGTGCCGAAGATGATCAAGGACAGGTTGGCCTTGACCCAGGCCAGGTTGCCAAACCAGTAGCCCGCCAGGCACAGCGAAAATACCCACAGCAGCGCGCCGCAGAAATCGAACAGGAAATAGCGCGGATAGGTCATGTTGCCGACCCCTGCGACGAAAGGTGCGAAGGTACGAACGAAGGGCATGAAGCGCGCCACCAGCATGGTCTTGCCGCCGTGCTTCTCGTAATAGGCGTGGGTCAGGTCGAAGGCCTTGCGATTGAAGTAGCGCGACTTGTCGCCCCACGCCAGGATGCGCTTGCCCGCCCAGCGCCCGATCCAGTAATTGGTGTTGTCGCCGAGTATGGCTGCGCTCAGCAGCACCGCGATCACGACGCCGATGTCGAAGCTGCCGCCGCTGGTTGCAGCCAGTGCACCGGCGACAAAGAGCAGCGAATCACCGGGCAGAAAGGGCGTGACGACAAGACCCGTCTCGCAAAACACGATGAGGAACAGAATCGCGTAAATCCAGGTGCCGTACTGCGCCAGGAGCGTGGCCAGATACTTGTCTACGTGCAGGACGATGTCGATGAACTGGGCAAGAAGTTCCACTGGGACGCGTTTGTATAGGGAAAGCGCGATTTTACCGGAAGCTATATGTCCCCGAACCGATGGTAAGGGGACGGTATCCCGGCGATAATCCTCACCCCATGGGAATCATCAAGCCGCTGCCGGACCTCCTGATCAGCCAGATCGCCGCCGGCGAGGTGGTCGAACGTCCCGCCTCGGTACTCAAGGAACTGCTCGAGAACAGCCTTGACGCAGGCGCGACCCGGATCGACGTGCACCTCGAGGAAGGGGGCGTGCGCCTGATTCGCGTCGTCGATGACGGCAGCGGCATCGCCCCCGACGACCTCGCACTGGCCCTGGCGCGCCACGCCACCAGCAAGATCGCCAGCCTCGCCGATCTGGAACGGGTGGGCAGCTACGGCTTCCGCGGTGAGGCGCTGGCCTCCATCGCCTCCGTGGCTCGAGTATCGATCACCAGTCGTCATGCCTCGCAGGATCACGCATTCCGCCTGCGCAGCGACGCGGATGCGATCGAACCCGCGGCGCTGGCCGGCGGCACGGTGATCGAAGTGGCCGACCTGTATTTCAACACCCCGGCGCGGCGCAAGTTCCTCAAGACCGAGGCCACCGAATTCGCGCATTGCGATGAAGTGATGCGGCGCATGACTTTGGCGCGGCCCGATGTCGCCTTCACGCTGAGCCACAACGGCAGCGCGAAACGCCGTCTCGCCAGCGCCGACTTTTCGCGACGCGCCAGGGACATCATCGGCGAAGACTTCTTCCCGCATGCGCGCCCCCTCGATGCCACGGCCGGGCCGCTGCGGCTTTCCGGCCTCGCCGCCCTGCCGGCTTATTCGCGCTCGGGACGCGACGAGCAATACTTCTTCGTCAATGGCCGCTTCGTGCGCGACAAGCTGCTGACCCACGCCGCGCGCCAGGCCTGGGCCGACATCCTGCACGGGGCGCGGCATCCGGCCTATGTGCTGTTCCTCGAACTCGACCCGGCCGGCGTCGACGTCAATGTGCACCCGGCCAAGACCGAGGTGCGCTTTCGCGATGCGCGCGGCATACACCAGTTCGTATTCCATGCATTGCAACGCACGCTGGCGACTCCGCTGAGCAGTGCAGAAAGCCGGGAAGAAGCGGCGCCGGCATTTGTGCCCTCTGCGTTCTCCTACGCACGCCAGGCTGGCCTGGCCGTGGGGGAGAACGCCGCGCGGCCCTATCTGGAATTCGCCCGCGCCGCCTTTGCCGATCAAGCCGCTGCCGCGACGCCAGCACAGCCGGAGGGCGGCGCGCCGCTGCTCGGCTATGCCATCGCCCAACTGCACGGCGTGTACATCCTCGCCCAGAATGCGGGCGGTCTGGTCCTGGTGGACATGCACGCCGCGCACGAACGCATCCTCTACGAAAAACTGAAACATAGCCTCGATGCCGGACCACCCGCGGCGCAAGCGCTGCTGGTGCCGCTGCTGATTTCGGCCAGCGAAGCCGAGATGGCGACGGCCAGCGAGCACTCAGAAGCACTCGCCCGGCTCGGCTTCGCCATCGCCGCCGCCGGCCCGCGCGAACTTGCCGTGCGCGCCCTGCCGGCGCTGCTGGCGGGCGGCAACGCGGTCGACCTGGTGCGCTCGCTACTGAAAGACCTCGCCGAACATCCCGCCAGCCGCGTGGTCGAAACCCGGCGCAACGAACTGCTGGCAACCATGGCCTGCCACGGCGCGGTGCGCGCCCATCGCCAGCTCGGCCTGCAGGAAATGAACGCGCTATTGCGCCAGATGGAAGAAACCGAGCGCGCCGACCAGTGCAACCATGGCCGGCCGACCTGGGTTCAGCTCTCGATGACGGAGCTCGACCGCTTGTTCATGCGCGGTCGCTGAGCAGGAACCACCGCCGGCTTTCGGCGCTGAGTCGGCTGCGACAAAAGTCTGAAGCCGCCCCGGCCAGGAACAAGGACGCTGCGCTGGCCGCTACACGCCTTGGCTGAATTCAGTCTCGCACTTGGGCAGGAGGTCGCTCGGGTTGGAGGATTTGTCGTTCTTCCTATGACCAAGGTTCTATGCCCTTAGCGCAATTGAAAATCAGCACTATTGCTGTCATAGTTAAGTTGCCACTATGGCGATGCGTACTGGAGAGTATTGATCATGACAAACTCCGCTGATTCAACGTTTCCGGCGCGCGATCGGGTTCGTGCTCCAGCCAGTGATCACGCCGACACGGAAAGCATTCGGCATGTAATTGAGATACTGAAGAGAATGACTGATGGAACCGGTCAAGCCGGTGCCGGGCGCGGGTTGAATCGTCTGACATCGAACCAGTTGCATCGTTTGGAATGGATTCTTTGCCAGAAAGCACGCGAAACTTGCGCGAGCGCGACCGAATTGCGAACTTGTTGCGCCTTGAGGCAATGTTGCTTGCTTAACGAGACCAGTGCGCTCGCACGGATAGATCACACAGTCGGAACAGGCGTTCACAGCCTTACTGCCTAGCTCCCAGCAAGAGGCTTGGTCCAATCTGACTCGTTCGCAATTGCTATTGTTCATCGGGGGCGCGCTGCCGGCACTGCTGGCGGGCGGTAACGCGGTGGACCTGCTGCGCTCGATGGCGGAGCTTGACCGCTTGTTCATGCAGGGTCACTGAGCACCGGCCGGGCTAATACGGCGGCAGCAAACGCCGCAGCCCATGCAGAAGCACAAGAACAAAAAATCCGGCATTGCGAAGCGCCAGCCCGACAATCGACAATGGATGCGCGACGCCACGTTGGCTGCCTTGTGCCGCATGGCTCGCCTTGCGTGCCAGAAACTCCATCCAGGACACGGTGCGCGGCCACTCGACAAGATCCGCTATCCACTTCTCCGGAATGCCTGTCCGGCCAACGCCGGCACCGACGATAGCGCCAAGCATCGCCGCGGTGGTGTCCGTATCGCCTCCGCAGCGGATGATCGCGGTTACGGCGCGCGCATAGTCGCGCGGATGCAGGAACCACGCATGCAATACGGCCGGCACGCTGTGGTACATGTAGCCCGATACACCGTCGGTGCAGCCGAGCGACTTGACGAAATCCCGAGTGGTTTCGCCTTTGCCGGCACTAGCGTTCGCTCGTGCCGCCAGGTCGACAAGTTCGGCGCCGGCCGCTCCCAGCGGGGCAGTACAACGCACAAGGTCGGCAAGAAATGTCTCGACCGCTTGCCCGCGCATCGAACAGCGCGCGGCGAGCGCAATCGCCAATGCGCCACATTCCGCCTTGGGATCGGTATGGGTCAGGCGCGCCGCCACGCGGTTGATACGGGTCAAACGCGCTTCGTCGTCAGCGAAGCACACGCCGAGGAGTGCGCTGCGCATTGCCGGCCCGTTGCCCGCTGAATACACGCCGCGCCACCGGCCCGGAAAAAATAGCCAGAGCTTGAGGGTCGAGCGCAGCGTGGCGAGGCCGATTCCGGCTGGAAGGCCCACCAGCCACCAGCGCAGGCGCCAGGCGAAATCGCGCGCAAACAACCGTTCGTCACCGCCCGAGACGATGATCGACTGCGCGATCATGCAGGCATGTTCGGTATCGTCCGAACACAGGCCCTTGCCAAAGAACAAATGATAGCCATCGAGCGAGGGAAACCATCGTTTCTGGCGGTCTGCGGAAAGCCCCTCGCAGGCCAGTCCCAGCGCGTCCCCCACCGCCGTGCCGAGAATGCAACCTACCGCTGCTTCAGCGCGATCCATCGTCTATTCACTGCGGGTTTCCTGCCCGGCGGGCCACTTGAAGACGATTCGCTGCCCGTCTTCGAGCCAGCTCGCTTCACCGGTCTTGTAGTCGTAGCGAAACCCCTTCTTTTCCGCCAGCCGCCAGGAATAGCCGTGCAACAGGTTGCCGCCCAACGCGACGCTGAACGGAATGGCGAGCAGCCACCAGAGGGAATCGTGGAATGTACCAGTCGCATTCCGGGCCCACAGATAAACAAACGTGACCAGCAGCAGGAGCAGCGCAAAAAAGCCGACAAGGTCCGACACGGCATGCAGCCAATAGCCGCGTGGCGTACATTTCTGCTTGCCCAAACGCTGGCTTTCGCTGTCCCACATCGGATTGATGAACATGATGACCTCCCTGGCCCGAGGACGCGGCCTATTCCCTGTCCGCCCGCCAGCGCCGGTAAAGCCAGACGACTGCGCCAACCATCAGCACGACACCGGCGGCGCGAACCATGCCCGCGATGCGGCCATCCAGGTGCAAGACGCCCCAACGGCCGAATATCTCGGTCCAGTCATGATCTCCATTGCCGACCAATGGCAATTCCTGAACGCGGGCGTCGGCCATGTAGCGGGCGATGTTGAGCAAGTTCTCTCCCAACCAGACCATGGATGCGGCCACGCCGGTCAGGTTGGCGATGCGGTGAAAATGCCAGGCCATCGCGAGAGGAAAAACCAGTTGAAATAGCGTGCCGCCATAGACGGTTGCCCTCGAACTTAAAATGCTCACCAGCGGATGGCCGGCCTCGTGCAGCGCCAGATTTGCGCTGTCGAGGAAGGGAACCCAGGCTTCCGATCCGAACCAATGGAAACCAAGACAGACGCTGGCGAAGGCGAGGACGCCGATCAGCCTCCCCAGCGAGACAGAATCCTGCGCCGCAAGAACATCCCCATCCCCCTGTCGATGATGGGTTGAATTCATTGTTTCGTCTCTTTTCCTTATCGTCCCGGATCGCCATAGAGCGCATACGGCGCCCAGAACGCCGGATGCGCGTAGGAAAATTCAGCCTTGCCGCGCCCGTCCCGCGCCACGCCTTTGTCGATGACCGCCAGCATCGCCTCCTGCAGCGCCTTGGCACGGGTCATCTTGCCGTCTTTGGCGTAGCGTTGGAACAGAAGCGTCACCAGTTCCCGCGCGGAAACGGTTTCCACCGGCCAGTGGGTGGCGAGCACGGAACGGGCGCCGGCATAAAAGAAGCCGCGCCCGAGGCCTGAGACCGCCTCGGCACCGCTGCCGTCGGCGGCCGCCGTGTTACAGGCGGAAAGCACTACGAGGTCGGCACTCAGCGACAGCTTGAGAATGTCTTCAAGTTTCAGCAGGCCGTCATAGATGTCGCGTCCGGTTTGCGGCGCGAGCGCCAGCGCGGGCTGATCGAGCCCCGGCAGGTCGCCTGCGATCAGACCGTGGGTGGCAAAAGCGACCACGCGATGGTTTTGCAGATCGATCCGCAGCGCGTTCGCGCGGTTGGCTTGGGTGCCGAAGAAGGTATGCGTCGGGATGTCCGCACCCAGTGCACTACCGATGGCAAGAATCTCGTCGCGCGTGTCCGGCAGCGGCGTCAGCAACGGTGTTCCGGGCTGGGCAGCGGGCGCGGCGGGAATCGCATCGGCGCTGGTGATGTTCTCGTCCCATACCGGCGCATGGGTAATCTTGAGGTTGCGGGTGCCGCGCGCGCCGTTCTTCGCGCCTCGATTGCCGCCCGGGCTGGTCGCCGTCTTTTCAGCGCTCACACCGAAGTCCGGATCGCCGAAGCCGATAAAGGGATCGCGCTGTCCCTTGATCGCGGGCAACAAGCGCAGGGTCACCAGAGCGCTGATCGAGGGCGCATAGGCAATGGCCACCTTGCGCGCCAGCCACGGCGTCTGGCGGAACTGCGACAGCGGCAGGCCCGCCTCGGCCTTGCCCGCCGCGACGTTCGCCGTCGGCAACAGCGAAAAGGGAATCTGGCCCAATGACTCGTTAGCCACCACCAGCAGCGTGTCGGCCTTCTCCCAGGCGGCCTGCACCGGCGCCAACAGTTCCTGATACAGCGCCGATCCGGCTTCGATGTCGAAGCGCATCTGGTCGGGCGCCATGCTACCGAGATCAACCGAAGCACGCAGGCGCTTGACCATTCCGGCAACCCAGCCCGTGGTCATCGGGCTGAAGTGGAAATGCAGGGCGCCCTCCTTCCCCGTCGCCCAGACGTAGCTGCCGCCCGCCGTGACATAGATCGACAGCAGCGCTTCGCTGGGCTGCAGAGACTTGCGAACGGTCGCCAGGTCGGCCGGACGCGGGCTGACCAGCGCATCGTATTGCGGAAACTGGCGGCGGATCTCGGCCAGATCGCTTTGCTGTTCCTTTTGCAGGCTAACGATGCGCGCCTCCATGGCGGCGATCACCGCGGGCAGTTGCCTGTCCGGCGGCGCGGAGCGCTGACTGATCAGGTTCTTGTAGACCGCTTCCAGTTCGTCGTCGGCGTCCTGCACCTTCTTGATCCGTGCACCGAGTTCCGAACTGCCGGCCGCCGCACGCAATGCCGATCCGGTGACGGCCTTCTGCACGCTCTGCCAGCGCGCGACGTCGGCGACGCGGAAGGCGTCCGCGATGTCCTTCTCGATGCCCGTGCCCTTGCGGCCCACCAGGACGCCGAGGTATTCGTTGAGGATGTAGCGCAAACGATTGACGCGAGCAACACTGATTTTCTGTTTGCCGACCGCCTTGGCCGGATCGATCAGCACGGCAACGGCGCGCTCGAACTCCTTGCGCGCCTCGTCCACCCGCCCGGCACGATGCAGCGCCATGGCGCGATAGGCGCGGGTCTCGGCCGTGTAGTAATGATCGGCGCCAAAACTGTGGGTCTGCTTGGCGAGCAGGTTGTTGCCGTCGCGCAGCGCGTCGGCAACCCGGCCAACGGCGTTGAAGGTGCGAATCGAGCTCAGCGTGCCCTGCGCGAAGCCTTCTTCCAGCCGTGTGTCGTCGGTCAACGTGCTGCGAATCTGGTCGATCAGCGCTGCCGCCTCGTTGTGCCGACCGACGGTACCGAGCGCGTTGGCCAAACCGATGCGAGCGTTCAAGCGCATCGGGGCGCGTTCCGCAATGCCCGCCTCGGCAAGGGTCTTGGTCGCCCATTCGGCAAGCACCAGGGCCTCGGCATAGCGCCCGCGGTTGGTAAAGACAGCGTGCAGCACCGACAAGGCGCGCCCCACCGTCGGGGAATTGCGGCCGTCGCGCGCCAGGGATCGCTTCAGCACGTCGCGCAACAGCAGTTCTGCCTCATCGAGACGCCCTTGCGCGTTCAGGGTCTGCGCGAGCCAGATGCGCGTCGAGTCAGCGCCCTCCTCGGTGCGGCTTGCCGGCGGCACCCATTTCCCCGCATCACGGCGCGCATCCAGTTGCGCCACGTGTTCCTCGGCCTGGCGCAGGGCCGCGAGGAAGACGCGTTCCTCTTCCTCCAAACGTCCCTCCCGGCGCAAGATGCCGCCTCGGGCAGTCTCGATCTGCTTCGACCAGGACGGCAGGTTGAGCGCCGCACGCTGGCGTTGCGCAAGCTGCTTGAAGATGGCCTCGGCCTTGGCAAGAGTAGTTCGGGCACGTTCGACGTCGCCAAGATGCAGGTAGTAGCCCGTCATCTGGCAGTAGGCATGGATCAGGAAACCATTGGGCGGGCCCTTCTCCAGATCGGCAGCGAACTCGGCAAAACTGTCGAGCGCCGCGGTGACGCCGGTGGCCAGCGCCAGGTTGTCCGCATACTCGGATCGCACGCGCGGAAAGCTGCCCAAACCGCTTGGATTCTCAGCCTTGATGCCGCGGGCATTTTCCATGGCCTTGGTCAGAAACTCGCCGCGCCGCTCGACTTCGTGAAGTTCGCCCGCTGCAAGCGCCTTGACATGCCAGGCAATCGCCAGCCGGCTTCGATCATCGGTCGCCGGCAGGGGCTCCTCCATCGCCGCGC
This sequence comes from Sulfuritalea sp., assembly GCA_026399445.1. Classification (GTDB taxonomy): domain Bacteria; phylum Pseudomonadota; class Gammaproteobacteria; order Burkholderiales; family Rhodocyclaceae; genus Sulfuritalea. The sequence continues at coordinate 4,551 of JAPLRA010000364.1, read as the reverse complement.
GCAGTCGGTCGATCCGCTCCGGATCGGGCTTGTAGCTTTGCAGCAGCAATACGAGGTCAGCAATAGTGGGCGGTGGCGGCCTGGGTGCATCAACCACGGGGCGCGACGGTTCGGGCACCGCTGCTGCCTCCGCCTTGAGATTCCTGTTCTGCACCTGCGCCGCAGCGACCGCCGACATGAACATCAGCGCCAGGACCAGCCTCACCCGCATTGCCACCTGCATTGTTTTCTCCTGCCCGCATCGCGATTGGCGACGTATCATTCCGAGCCGCTAGACTACCGCGTCCGACGCAGCGATTCCACTCTTATGCATCTGCCCCCGGCAATTCTCCTGATCGGCCCCACCGCCAGCGGCAAGACCGCGCTGGCGTTCGAACTGGCGACGCGCCTGCCCTGCGACATCGTCAGCATCGACTCGGCCCAGGTGTTTCGCGACATGGACATCGGCACCGCCAAGCCCGATGCCGCCACGCTGGCGCGCTTTCCGCATCGGCTGATCGACCTCATCACGCCGGAACAACGCTATTCCGCTGCCGCTTTCCGCAGCGATGCCCTGCGTGAAATGGCGGCAATCACCGAGGCCGGCCGCATCCCGCTGCTGGTGGGCGGCACCATGCTCTACGTCAAGGCGCTGCGCGAAGGGCTGGCCGATCTGCCGCAAGCGGATCAGGTCCTGCGCAGCCAGATCGACTCGGAGGCCGCCGAGCGCGGCTGGCCCGCCTTGCATGCGGAGCTGGCCGAGCACGACCCGGAGACGGCGGCGCGCTTGAAGCCCACCGATGCCCAGCGGATACAGCGCGCCATCGAAGTGGTGCGCCTCAGCGGCCGCACCCTGGGCAGTTTTTTCGCGGAACAGAAGGAAGGCACGCTGCCCTTCCGCACCCTGACACTGGCGCTGGTACCGGGCGATCGCGGCGTATTGCACCGGCGCATCGAGCAGCGTTTCGATGCGATGCTGGCGGCAGGATTGATCGATGAAGTGAAGATGCTGCGCGAAAAATACCGGCTCGACGCCGGACTGCCTTCGATGCGCTGCGTCGGCTACCGGCAGGCGTGGGAAATGCTCGAGGGACAGATATCGCTGGGCGAATTGCGCGATCGCGGCGTGTTCGCCACGCGCCAGTTCGCCAAGCGGCAGCTGACCTGGCTGAAGAGCATGGACGACTTGCGGACCATCGATCCGCTGGCGTCGAATCCGACCGCTGCTGTGTTTGCAGCGGTTGACGCCCACCTCTCGCCTTAAAAAACTCGGCGCTGGTGGGGCGGCGATCAGACTACTACGGTCTGCGCCTGCCCTTCGCCGCGCGCCTCGATGCGTCCGATCGGATGGACGCTCTCGCCGGCAGCCGCCAGCAACTGCAGCGCCACGCCGGCATCGGCCTCGGCCACGATCACCACCATGCCGATGCCGCAGTTGAAGACGCGATGCATTTCGGCGTCGGCCACCTGGCCTTCCTTTTGCAGCCACTGGAAGAGGGGCGGCAGGGTCCAGTTCTTGCGGTCGATGATCGCCGTCAAATGATCAGGCAGCACGCGCGGAATGTTCTCCGTCAAGCCGCCGCCGGTGATATGCGCCATGCCTTTGACATGGATGGCCTGGATCAATGCGAGTAGCGGCTTGACGTAGATGCGCGTCGGCGCCATCACCGCGTCGGCCAATGGCACGCCGCCCATGTCCATCTTCATTGCGGATCAGCGAATAGCCATTGGAGTGCGCGCCGGACGACGCCAGGCCGAGCACCACGTCGCCCGGCCGGATCGAGCGGCCGTCGATGATTTGGGATTTTTCCACCACGCCCACCGCGAAGCCGGCCAGGTCGTATTCGCCGTCCGGATACATGCTGGGCATTTCCGCCGTCTCTCCGCCGATCAGCGCACAGCCGGCGATTTCGCAACCTTTGGCGATACCTTCGACCACCGTCGCCGCGGTATTCACATCGAGACGCCCGCAAGCGAAGTAGTCGAGAAAGAACAGCGGCTCGGCGCCCTGCACCAGAATGTCATTGACGCTCATCGCCACCAGATCCTGGCCAACCGTATCGTGACGGTTCCACTGGAAGGCCAGCTTGAGCTTGGTGCCGACGCCATCGGTGCCGGATACCAGCACCGGCTGGTGATACTTCTTGGAAATCTCGAACAGCGCGCCGAAGCCGCCGATGCCGGCCAGCACTTCCGGGCGCATGGTGCGTTTTGCCGCCGGCTTGATGCGCTCGACCAATGCATCGCCGGCATCGATATCAACTCCGGCATCGCGGTAGGTGAGCGGGGATGAAGCTGAGGTGGATGCAGTCAAGATCAAGTCCTTGGAATGAATGACGGGAACGCGTTTGCCGCCGGATCGGCGATAATCTGCGCTGCCAAGCTTGTCAACCAAACAGCGCGAACCCGCAAATTTTACCGGAAATGACCTTGCCACCCGACGCCCGCAGCAGCGACCGCCTGCAAACCACCCTGTGGATAGCGGCCGGGCTGGCGATCCTCGCGCTGCTCTATGCGTTGTCGCCAATTCTCACGCCCTTTCTGCTGGCGGGTATTTTCGCCTATATCTGCAACCCGGTGACCGACCGCGTTACGGGCTGGGGCGTGCCGCGCATGCTTGCCGTGGTGCTCGTCATACTGGCGCTAGCCGCCCTGGCCGCCGGTCTGATCCTCATCATCCTGCCGCTGCTTTACGAGGAAGCCGCGGTGCTTGCGGCACGCGCGCCCGAGGCGCTGAAACTGGCCAACACGAAACTCGCACCCTGGCTGCGCGACAACTTCGGACTTCGGCTGCGCTTTGATTCCGCCTCGCTGCAGAAACTCGCCACCGGCAACTGGGATACCGTACAAATCATCCTTGAACGCATCTACAGTTCGCTAAGGATTGGCGGCGTGGCGCTGGTCGGTCTCGCCGTGAATCTGATGCTGGCCCCGGTGGTGCTGTTCTACCTGCTGCTCGACTGGCACGGAATGCTGGCACGCCTGGGCAACGCCGTTCCGCGCACCTGGCATGGCAAGCTGATCAGCGTCGCCAACGACATCGATGATGTGCTCTCGCAGTACCTGCGCGGCCAGATCCTGGTCATGGCGATCCTCGCCGCGTACTACTGCGTTGCGCTATGGCTGGCCGGGATTCCTTCTGCGCTGTCGATCGGCGTTGTTACCGGCCTGCTGATCTTCATTCCCTATCTTGGCTATGCCACGGGTTTGATACTTGCATTACTGGTCGCCACGCTGCAGTTCGCCGGCTGGGGGCCAATCGTCGCCGTGCTCATCGTGTATGGCATCGGGCAGGTACTGGAAAGCTTCCTGCTCACTCCGTTCCTGGTTGGCGAACGCATTGGCCTGCACCCGCTGGCGGTGATCTTCGCCCTCATGGCCTTCGGCCAGCTCTTCGGCTTCTTCGGCATCCTCGCCGCGCTGCCGGCCTCCGCGGCACTGCTGGTCGGCTTGCGTGAAGTACGTGCGCTTTATCTCGACAGCCGCTTCTATCAGGGTAACAGTTGAAAACGCGATGACCACGCCGCAGCGGCAGATGCTGCTTGATCTCAAGCCCGAGCAGTTGCCCACCCTCGACAACTACGTCATCGGCGCCAATGCCGAACTGGTGACGCGCCTGCGCGACCTGTGCGACAGCCGCAGCTTTGAGGCGCTGTACCTCTGGGGACCGGAGGGTTGCGGCAAGAGTCACCTGCTTGCGGCCACCACGGAAGCTGCGCGCGGGCCACGGCCTCTGGTATTCCTGCCGGGTGCAGAAGTCGGCGCCGATCTGACGCTGGCCCCCGGCACCCTGCTGGTGATCGACGATGTGCAGGCGCTCGGCGCCGAGGCGCAAGTAGCGCTCTTCCGCGCCTTCAATGCCGCGCGCTTTCTCGGCCTGGCCCTGCTGCTTTCCGGCAATGAACCGCCCTTGCGGCTGGAGCTTCGCGAGGACCTGCGCACCCGCATCGGCCAGACCCTGATCTACGAAATCCAGTCGCTGTCCGACGACGAAAAGGCCGCGGCTCTCCGCCGCCACGCCATCGAGCGCGGCATGCTGATGGATGCCGGCGTGGTGCACTACCTGCTGCGCCACGGCCGCCGCGACCTGCCCTCGCTGATGGCGGTGCTCAACAGCCTGGACCGCGCCTCGCTCGAACAAAAGCGACCGCCCACCCTGCCCCTGCTGCGCGAACTGATGCAGACATCACTCGACCTGGACAAAGAATGAACCTCGCCCTGTTTGACCTCGACAACACGCTCCTGTCCGGCGACTCGGATTTCGAATGGGCGCAATTCCTGATCAGCAAGGGCGTGCTCGACCGCGAAGTGCATGAATCCCGCAACATCGAATTTTTCGAGCAATACAAGGCCGGCACGCTGGACATTCATGCCTTCCTCGATTTTCAGCTCGCCCCCCTGTCGCGCCATTCACGCGCCGAACTCGACGCCTGGCACCGCGAGTTCGTCGCCACGCGCATCCGGCCACTGATCAGCAACGCTGCGCGCGCACTTGTTGCCCGCCACGCCAAGGCCGGCGACCTGCTCGCCATCGTCACCGCCACCAACAGCTTCGTCACCGGGCCGATCGCG
>JAPLRA010000417.1:541-8960 GCA_026399445.1 Sulfuritalea sp. | reverse complement strand
CCTGGGGGGTGCCCTCGATGCGGTCAAGCGAAAACTGAAGAAAGGTGTTTGACGCAGCCGGGCGCCATGCCTTTCCTGTCGAAGCGACTGCTGTGCCATGGAGGTACTCACACGCATGCGTGTCCCACTGGTGAAGATGTTCCTCAGGCCAAGCCGCTATTAGCTTGCTAACGCCATACACGTCGGCAACGGTTCCGGTCGATTCGTAAAGAATTGCCGAAACCATCTCGATGAATTTGTTGTGTTCGATCCCGTGCTCTGCCAAGAAGGGATAGCGGGCCGTCACGAGCAATTGCTCCTCTAATAAAAAGTGCTCGCACGAGTTCTCAAACAGGTCATTTATCGTCCAGTGGAACTTCTCCATGATGTCCGTCGCAATGCCATTGCCGCGGACCAGATCTTCCGCAAGCCCACCGAGTGTCACGGCATAACTCTCAATCTTCAGATGTTGTTCGTCCAGCATGTTCAAGCCGACGCTGGGTACCCGCTCTAGCAACCGATTCGAATTGATGTGCATTCCCATCCCCTTCCAATAAGTTATTGCCGCACCGCATCTACGTCAGGTACATTAAGGTAGCTGTCCGTGACAAACAAGCCCGGACAGTTAGCTATTTCGTCGAGGTAATCGCCCATGCAAAAAGGCCTTCTTGTCCCCTCCGCTGAGATCGAAAGGGAAACCGGTTTCGGAAATGATCAATTGCGCAATTGGCGCCAGCGCTATGGTTTCCCTTTGCTGAGCACCTCGCCTGACAGCGCAATCGGCTACTCGTCCGAGACCGTCAGCCAACTCCTCTCGATCAAACGTTTTTTGGAAAGCGGATTTCGGGCCAGCCAGGTCGTCGGCAAGTCCCCCATGGAACTCGATCGTTTGCGGCTGGCCCTTGCCGACGAAGTCCCGAACCCTTGCTTGAGTAAATCGACTCTGAAGCTCATCGAACTGGTCAAGCAATCAAACATTCCGGGACTCAGGGCGCTATTGGCAAAGGCTCGTGCCAGGGGAACGCTCACCGAGTTTGTTCTGAACACGATTGCTCCGTTGGTGAATGCGCTTAACGTTGACTGGCCACGAACGGAAAATGACATCTATCGTGAGCACCTTTGCACCAGCGTTATCGAGCGCTGTTTGCATGCCGAGATTCTGTCAAGCAAGCCAAAGCAGGCTTATCCGACCATCCTGTTCGCTGCTGTTGCGGGAGAGCGCCATATGCTTGGGCTGTTGATGGCTGAGGCGGTGATGGCGGACCAGGGAGCGAACACCCTCAGCTTGGGGTCTCACGCTCCCTTCGATGATGTGAAATTGGGGGTCGCCGCGTGCGATGCAGATGTGCTCGCCCTGTCCTTCAGCTTTGCCTTTGCGGCGCGACGCGTCAGGCCGGCCTTGCTCCATTTGCGGCGAATCCTGCCGCCCCGCGTGGAGATCTGGGTGGGAGGCGCCGCTTCGGCTGTCGTAAGGCGCCCGCCAAAAGGAGTGCGCATATTCTCTGAAATCCAGGAATCAGTCGGCGCTCTGCGTGAGCTTTCCGGGCATAAACGCGGATGACGGTCACATCGCGTTAGGGCATCGACTACCGCGGTTATTTTCTGCTGGCGGCTTAATCTCATTGCTGCCATTGGGGCAGCAGGTTGACTCTGATTGCAGTTACCCGCCGAAACGGCAGGTCCACTCTGCAAGATCAACTGCTGACTGCAACATGCAGCTTGTTGAGGCCTAGCGCCGCACCGCGCTGAGTACTCCCGGCACTTCACGCAGCGCGGACAGGGCCTTTTGCAGGGCTGCCGTGCCTGACAGCTCGACGGTAAACCCCATGTGCGCCATGCCGCCGCGCGATTGCGTCCTCACCGCCGTGACATTGATTTTCTCGCGAGACAGGATGTCGGAGATATCGCGCAGCAAGCCCTGCCGATCGCCCGCATCGACCATCAGGTCGACCGGATAGACGGCGCCCGACTGCGCCCCCCACTCCGCGCTGATGACCCGCTCCGGATTGCGTGCCGCCATGTTGCGGAAGTTGATGCAGTCGACGCGATGGATCGTTCCGGCTCGGGCGGCAACTCTTGGGCACCGCCGCGCAAGGCGACGTCGATCGACCGCATGCCGACCTCGCCGCGCGCCGCGGCAAGAAACAGCGCATCGGCGCTCTTCAGCCCGAGCTTGACCGCCAACTCGTCGAGGTTGGCCTGGCTCTGCCCTTCGCGCTGCAATTCCTTTGTAACCAGGCTGCGCCCCTGCGCCAGCATCTCGGCTTCGTCCTGCGCGGCGAACCACTGCTTGGCCTTGGATCGGGCACGCGAGGTGACGAGATAGCCCTGCGCCGGATTGAGCCAGTCGCGCGACGGCCCACCGCTCTTGATGGTGCTTATCTCGACGCGCTGCCCATTCTGTAGAGGCGTGTTGAGCGGGACCATGTGGCCGTCGATCTTTGCGCCGCGGCAGCGATGACCAAGGTCGGTATGCAGCCGATAGGCGAAGTCGAGCGGCGTGGCGCCGCGCGGCAGGTCGATCACCTTGTCCTGCGGCGTCAGCACATAAATCGTGTCGTCCAGCGCGGCACGCTTGAACTGCTGCACCCACTCGGCGGAATCGGCGATTTCATCGCGCCACGACAACAACTGGCGCAGCCACGAGATCTTGTCCTCATAAGCACCACCGGCCTTCGCCGAACTGCCGGATTCCTTGTAGCGCCAGTGCGCCGCGACGCCCAGTTCGGCGTGCTCGTGCATCTCGCGAGTGCGAATCTGCACTTCCAGCGAACGGCCGTCCTCCACTTCCACCGCCGTGTGCAGCGAGCGGTAGAAATTCCCCTTGGGATGCGAAATGTAGTCGTCGAATTCGCCGTGGATCGGCTGCCACAGGTGATGCACGATGCCCAGTGCGGTGTAGCAGTCCTTGATCTCGTCGACGATGATGCGCACCGCACGCACGTCGTAGACTTTTTCGAAATCGATGTCCTTGCCGCGCATCTTGTTCCAGATGCTGAAGATGTGCTTGGGCCGGCCGTAGATTTCAGCCCTAACGCCGACCGTCGCCATTTCCGCCTGCAGGCGTGCCACCGCCTCGTCGATGAAGCTCTCCCGCTCCCCGCGCTTCTCGTCGAGCATGGTCGCGATGCGCTTGTAGGTTTCCGGTTCGAGATAGCGAAATGACAGATCCTCGAGCTCCCACTTCACATGCCAGATGCCCAGCCGGTTGGCCAGCGGCGCGTAGATCAGCAGGCTTTCGCGCGCCATCTCGTTGCGCACGGCGCCGGGTTGTTTGCCGAGGAAGCGCAGGGTCTGCACCCGGCTCGCCAGGCGCAGCAGCACCACGCGAATGTCATCGACCATGGCCAGCAGCATCTTGCGCAGGATTTCAGTCTGCGCCTGAACCTCGGCAACGCCCTCGCCCGCTCCGGCCGCCGCGCGGGTCAGCGGGCGCAGGCTGCCGAGCCGATGCAGCCCGGCCACCAGTCCGGCCACCGTATCGCCAAAGCCGACTTTCAGGTGTTCGTTGCAATCCTTGACGTGCTCATTGGCAGCAAACAGCAGGGCCGCGATGCGGGCATCGACGTCGAGATCGAGCGAGGCTACGATCAGAGCCATGCCCAGCGCGTGCTGCAGAATCGATTCACCGGTACCGAGCAGTTTGTCGCCGTAGGCCTCGCGCGCCAGTTCCAGCGCCGCCGCGGCGCGCGCCACCGCCGGCCCGGGCAAGCCGAGACACACCTGCGAAAGCGCGTCGGCTTCACCGCTAGACTGCTGGAGGGAATGCACTACGGAGACCATGAGTCAATTATCCCATGCCGTGCATAATCGCCATTCGATGAAGAAGCCACTGCATGTCTCCCCCTACCTGCTGCTGACCCTCGCCAACCTGTTCTGGGCCGGCAACTGGGTCATCAGCCGCGCCTTTCGCGGCGAACTGCCGCCCGTCGCGCTGTCGTTCTGGCGCTGGGTCGTGGCGCTGCTGTGCCTGCTGACGATATCCCTGCCCCACGTGCGGCGCGACTGGCCGCAACTGCGCGCGGCGTGGCCCTGGCTGCTGTTCTTCGGCGCATTGGGCACCGGCGGTTACAACGTGCTGGTTTATGGCGGACTGCAGTACACCACCGCGATCAACGGCACACTGCTGAATTCCTTCATCCCGATCATGATCGTGCTGATCTCCTGGCTGTTGCAGGGCAAACGCCTGCACGGCCGCGAGGCCACCGGTATCGTGGTTTCATTCATCGGCGTGCTGGGCATCGTCGCCCACGGTGAATGGCAGCGCCTGCGCGAGCTGACGCTGAACGTCGGCGACCTCTGGATACTGGTCTCGGTGCTGACCTGGTCGGCCTATACCCTGCTGCTGTCGCGCCGGCCGGCAGTGCATCCGCTGTCCTTCCTGACGTCGATCGCAGTTACCGGCCTCGTATTCCTGTTCCCCTTCTACGTCTGGGAGCTCGCCCAAGGCCGCCATGTCATCGCCACGCCGGGATCGATCGCCGCCATTGTCTATACAGGCGTAGGCCCTGCCTTCCTCGGCTACATCCTGTGGAATCGTGGCGTCGCCGAAGTCGGCCCGGCGCGCGCGGGGCTGTTCATGCATCTGGTGCCGGCATTCGGCATGGTGCTGTCGATGATCTTCCTCGGCGAGAAGCCGGCCCTCTACCACGCCATCGGCATCGGCCTGATCTTCGCCGGCATCTGGCTCAACACCCGGCGAGTGACATGATCCGGAAACTCTCCGTGACATGATCCGGAAACTCTCCACATGGTGGCGGCAGCGGCAGGCCGGCCGACTCGACATCCCTGAAGCGCTGTGGGACGAGGTCGAAGCCAGCCTGCCCTTCCTCGGCCATCTCAGCCCGGATGAACGCGCACACCTGCGGCAGCTTGCCCGCGAGTTCATCGCCGAAAAGCAATGGAGCGGCGCGCAAGGGCTGCAACTGACACCGCGCATCCAGCTCGCCATCTCGCTACAGGCCTGCCTGCCGATCCTGCATCTGGGACTCGACTGGTACGCCGGCTGGGTCGGCATCGTGGTCTATCCGGGGGACTTCATCATTCCGCGCCAGATGATCGACGGGGACGGCGTGGTGCACGAGTTCGACGACGAGGTGATGGGTGAAGCCTGGTACGGCGGCCCGGTGCTGATTTCATGGTTCGACCACCCGGAGGACACCGAGGGCATCAACGTCGTCATTCACGAATTCGCCCACAAGCTGGACATGAAAAGCGGCGACGCCGACGGCATGCCACCGCTGCATGCCGGCATGTCGAAGCGGCGCTGGGTCGCCGCCATGACTGCAGCCTTCAGCGACTTCCAGCAACGCGTTGATAGCGGTGAGCAAACTCCGCTGGATCCCTATGGCGCCGAGCTCCCCACCGAATTTTTCGCTGTCGCGAGTGAAGCATTTTTCGAAGCACCGGCGTTGCTGCAAAGCGAGTACCCGGACGTCTACGAGCAGTTGCGCAGCTTCTACTGCCAGGATCCGCAGATGGTTAATGGCCGACAATGAAAAACTGATGGCGAGACGCTGTAAGCACCCTGAAAATGTGCGGTGCTAGACTCAAAGTTGGTTTTGGCGAAGGCAAAATAATGAAGGAAAGAGATTCTCTCCGGTTGGGGTGGGGAGTCGTGATTCTGGTCGCGCTGAGCCTCTTTGCCTGGGTCGGCTGGGATCTGTTCCAGGCGAGCCAGCACGAACAGGCCGCCGCAGAATGGAATCAACGCCGGGCGATCTACGCCCTGCTCGGCACAGTCCTGCTTGGAGCGCTGTCGGCCATCGCCTGGAACTGGAAGCGCGGCTACCATCAGAAAACCGCCCTGGCCAGAACAATGACTACGGCCTTCAATGAAAAATCCAGCGAGAGTCGCGCACTGCTCGACGCGATTCCGGATTCGGCCTGGCTGGTGGATACCGAAGGGCGCTTCCTGGCAGTCAACGAAGCGTTCTGCCGCACCGCACGCAAGCCCATGCAGGAAGTCCTCGGCACCACCGCTAAAGAGCTCTGGTCGCACGAGGTCGCACAGAAACTCAAGGAAGGCCAGACAGAGGTCTACAAACAACGCCGTCCGATCCGCGAGGAACAATGGTTCGACATCGGCAACGGCCCGCAGGCCTTCGAAATCCTGCGCGCGCCGGTCTTCGACGAGCAGGGCGAGCCCAAAGGCCTCGCCGGTGTCGCCTGGGACATCTCGGAACGCTACCTCGCTGAAGAAAGGCGCCGGCTGATTGCTCACGTCTTCGATCACAGCAACGAGGCGATCCTGATCATGGATGCCGAAGGCAAGATCATCACCTTCAACAAGTCCTTCTCCGTCATCACCGGCTATGCCGTCGAGGATGCCATCGGCCACCTGGCCACCCTGATCGCCGCCGAACGCCATGACGTCGCCTTCTTTGAATCCATCGCCCGCAGCATTGCCGGGCAACGCGTATGGCACGGCGAAGGCTGGTTGCGCCGCAAGAACGGCGCCGATTGTCCGGTCTGGTGCAATCTCAGCCTGATCAGCGACGAGCAGGGCGAAGCGATCAACCTGATCGCCTTCATTACTGATCTGTCCGAGCGCAAGCGGGCGGAAGCCCGCATCGAGTCGCTGGCCAACGTCGACCAGATGACATTGCTACCGAATCGTCAGGGCTTCTCCCGGGCACTGGACGACTGGCTGGCGATCGACCCTCAGGGCGCCCTGCTGGTTTTCGATCTCGACCAGTTGGGACGCATCAACGATGCCTTCGGCCATCTTGCCGGCGACGAACTGCTGGCGACGATCTGCATTCGCCTGCGCGCCCTGCTCAAGCAGGACGACCTGCTCGGCCGTCTGGTCGGCGGCCAGTTTGCTGTCCTGGTCAAACAGGCCGCTGACCGGCAGGCCATGGAAGCCATGACCAGGCGCCTGATCGAGGCGATCGCGCAGCCGGTAACGATCCACGGCAGCGACGTCGTCTCCAAGGCTTGCGCCGGAATCTGCCTGATCCCCGAGGATGGCGCCGACAGCGTCTCCCTGCTGCGCAATGCCGGGGCTGCCATGCACAACGCCAAGACCAGCGGCCAAAGCGTCTATCGCTTTTTTGCGGCCGACATGAGCGCGGGTGTGGCGGAGCGCCTGCGCCTGGAAAGCGATTTGCGCCTGGCTCTGCAACGCAATGAACCTGAACTCCACTACCAGCCGCAAGTGGATATCGCCAGCGGACAGATCATCGGCTTCGAGAGCCTGCTGCGCTGGCGCCACCCCGAACTGGGCATGCTGATGCCCGACAGTTTCATTCCGCTGGCCGAGGAAAGTCGCCTGATCATCCCCATCGGCACCTGGGTTCTTGAAGAGGCCTGCCGGCAGAACCGCGCATGGCAGGAAGAAGGAATGCCGGCAATGATCGTCGCCGTGAATCTCTCCGCCGTGCAGTTCCACGAGAATGACATCGTGGCGATAGTGGCGAGGAGTCTCGCCGCATCCGGGATGGAGCCACGCTGGCTGGAACTCGAGATCACCGAGGGCGTGATCATGCAGGAGCCGGAGCGCGTGGTCCGCGTGCTGCAGGAACTGCGCGATCTCGGGGTCAAGCTGTCGATCGACGACTTCGGCACCGGCTATTCCAGCCTGTCGTACCTGAAGCGCTTCCCGATCGACAAGATCAAGATCGACAAGTCCTTTGTCCGCGATCTGGATCGCAGCACCGGCGACGCTGCGATCGTGCGCATGGTGATTGCGATCGCCGGCGAACTGGAACACAAGGTGATTGCCGAGGGCGTCGAAACCGCGGAGCAGCTCGAGTTCCTGCGCGAACACAACTGTCTCGAATACCAGGGCTATCTTTGCAGCCAGGCAGTTCCGGCAGCCGATGTGAAGCGCTTGCTTGGACGGGGCTCCTGACGAGTCGCGACAACGCCGGAAAATCGCAAAGAAAAACGGAGCCCGCGGGCTCCGTTTCATCATGTTCGGGTGGGGTGACCGATGGGGCTCGAACCCACGACAACCGGAATCACAATCCTCTTACAACACCATTTCCAGACGTTGATTGGTTGTCCAGTTTTGCTTGACTATCGCCTTACTTCAAGGGTTTCCGATGATTCATGATCTATCAATCAACCTTGCGGAATTCCCCTACATGGCCTATATTCCCCTACACAGCACCTACACCAAGCAGCAACTAGGGAATTTGGAGGGCGGCAATCGTGGCGAAGTCAAATCGGGAAAACTTCACAGCAGAACGCATAGCGAAGTTCCAGTTCGTGCCGAGCAAACAAGGCAAGTTAAACCAAACCTTCTACTGGGACGGCAAGACTCCTGGCTTGGGTTTGCGTGTCACCGCAACTGGCTCAAAGTCATACATCTTCGAGGCATGGCTGCACGGAAAGTCCTGCCGCATAACTATCGGAGACACGCGAACCTGGACAGTAGGACAAGCGCAAGCCGAGGCAACCCGCCTCAAGACCCTGACAGACCAGGGCATTGACC
>JAPLRA010000417.1:0-530 GCA_026399445.1 Sulfuritalea sp. | reverse complement strand
TTGACCCTCGCGAACAGAAAGCGGAGCAGCGAGCGAAAGCCGAAGCCAAGAGAGCCGAGGCCAAACGCGGGGCAGTCTTGCTATCCGAAGCGTGGCAAGACTACATCGAAGCGCGCAAGCACAAATGGAGTGCTGTTCATTTGGCCGACCACGAAGCAATTGGCGACGAGGGCGGCAGGAAGTTCCTGCGGGGAAAAGGCGTCACTTCGCCGAGGGCGCTTGCCGCATTGATGCCACTTCAACTCGGCCAGATCGACGCCGAGCGAGTCAAGACATGGCTGCGTGACGAAGCTAGCCGCCGGCCAACACAAGCCGGCCTAGCCTTTCGACTGTTGGCGGCATTTATCCGCTGGTGCGACGACACTCCAAAGTATCGCGGCATCGTAGCGGCGGATGCATGCAATACCAGGATTGCGCGGGACACACTACCGAAGAAAAACGCCAAGCGCGACAGCCTGCAAAAAGAGCAGTTGAAGGACTGGTTTGCCGCCGTTCGCGCAATCGGCAATCCTGTCGTTTCCGCCTACCTT
>JAPLRA010000238.1 GCA_026399445.1 Sulfuritalea sp. | reverse complement strand
TCCCTCGCCCACCTCGCTCTCGACCGCGATGTTGCCACCGTGCAACGCGACCGCGCGCTTGACGATCGCCAAGCCCAGCCCGGTCCCTGAAATATTGCCCACATTCCCCGCGCGATGGAAGGTCTCGAACAATCGCGGCATGTCTTCGGCCGGAATGCCGATGCCCTGGTCGGCCACGACAAGAACCAGGTCGTCGCCCTCCGACCCCACGGTCAGCCGGACGCGGTCGCCCGCGCCCGAGTACTTGAAGGCATTGCCGATCAGGTTGCCAAGGATATGCCGCAGCAGTTTCTCGTCCAGCATCAATACTGCTTCGGCCGAGGTGAAATGCGTATCCAGACGCTGCATCCCCGACCCATCGGAACTCGCCACCCGCGCCGCTTCCGCGGCCAATTCGACGCAGAGTTCCTGCGCCTTGCAGGCAACCGGGCTGAACTCAAGATTGCCGGAATCTGCACGGCCGATCATCAGGACGCCATCGAGCATTTTTGTCATGCGCGCTACTGCGCTTTCTATGCTGCCAAGCACCTCAAGCTTCTCCTCGGCCGGCAGGCGGTCGCTGTAGTAGCGCAATAGCTCTGCCGAGGAGAGGATGGTCGCCAGCGGCGTGCGAAATTCGTGTGAGGTCATTGAGACGAACTGACTCTTCAATTCACTGAGTTCCACCTGCTGCGCCAGAGCGCGCCGGATGTCCTGCTCCGCCTGATGCCGCTGGGTCACGTCGACAAAGGTCCAGATGGTGCCCCGATTCATGTCCTGCCGATCAACCGCCTTGCCGAACAGCTGAATCCAGATCAGATCCCCCTCCTTGCGCCGCATCTGGCATTCAGTGGCGTAGGACTCACCGCGCCGCAGAACCGGATAGGCTTCCGTGCCGATCTTGTTCCAGCTGACATCGTCGGGAAAATGGATCCGGCTCGACGCCCCCAGCAGTTCGTCTTCGCTGAACCCCATCATGTCGGCGAATGTCCGGTTAACCCACTGATGATGCCGATCAACCGACAGCGTGATGCCAATCTGGGTGCTCTGCAGAATTGCATCCTGCTCGGCCGTCTTCCGGCGCAGGGCATCCGCGAGTTTCTTGCGCCGATTGATGTCGAGCACCACCCATACCGTGCCCTGTCCCAGATCGTGCTGATTCACCGCCCGACCCGACAGATTCACCCAAAACAGGGCGCCGCCTGCACGGCGCATCTGCAATTCGCACTCATAGGCGCGGCCGTCGTGAACAGCGGCGGAAACCTCGGCGCCGATCCGCAGGTACTCCTCGCGCGAGGGATAGTAGGGTTCCAGCGATTCGCCGACGGGCAACTCCCGCTCCAGCGCAAAAATCTGCTGCATGGCCGTGTTGGCCCAGCGCACCCGTCCCTTCGAATCGAGAAAGGCAATGCCCATCACCGAGGCCTCGAGTATCGTCTCGCGCTCTGCCAGCGCACGCTGCAAATTGCTCTCAAGCTGACGCTGCCGCGTAATGTCATGGATAAAAGCCAGCGTTGCAGGCATTCCTTCCCACTCCACCTGCACCGTGCTGCCTTCGACCCAGACTGTTTCGCTGCTCTTGCTGCGCAAGCGGAAGCTCACCACCTGTTGCGAGCCGGATCCCATCTGCAAATGGCGACGCGCGACATTCGCCATCAACTCCCGGTCGGACGGCTCCACGCACTCGAGGAAACTCGGCAAGGTCAGCATTTCCTCGCGGCTGAAGCCCACCATGTCGAGCATGCGCGGATTGGCGAGACGCACACGGTTGCTGCGAACAATCACGATCCCCACCGGAGCGCCTTCGATAACGCTCCGATAGCGTCCCTCGGAGCGACGCAGCGCCTCCTCTGCCTCCTTGCGCCGGGTAATGTCGGAAACGAAGGACAGGGTTGCCGGGGCACCGTCCCAGACGATCATCACGGCGGCCAGTTCCACCCAGAGCAACCTGCCGCCGGGCGTGACGATGCGGAATTCGTAACGCGGCTCGATCTCCTCGCCACGCTGCCGACGCTGGTGGCGGTCGAACACATTTTCCCGATCGGCTTCGTGGATCAGGGGCACAAATTCCAGCCCGACGATCTCGTCGGGCCGATAACCGGTAATTTCCAGGGCTGCCGGATTGGCGAAGCGGAATCGCCCATCCTGTACCACGATGATGCCGACGCTCACGTTCTCGATTACCTGCCGGTAGCGCTCCTCCGATCGCTGCAGCGCCTGATCGGTACGGTCGAACTCGGCGGCCTGCTCGCGCTGGCGAACCGTGTGCGCCTCGATCCTCCTGCGGAGAGTCGGCGAGAAGCGCCGACAGCAAGCTCTCATGCTGCGCAGCAATCTCCGGCGGTACAACCTGCGCCCAGGGCTGTCCTTGCAGTTCCTCTGCTTCGCGACCGACCATGCGGCAGAATGCAGGATTGAAGCGGATCAATCGTCCATCGGCGGCAATAAAGCAGACTCCGACGCCCGTCGCCTCAAACGCCGCGCTAAGCAAGTCATCCACATCGCCCATGACGCCCATTGCACTGGTCTCTCGGTCCGCCGCAAATAGCCTGTGATTTTAACCACATATGCCAGCCGCCCGATTCAGGCGGCCATCGCGGCCAGGTGCCGCCTGTAATACAATACGTGCCTAGCGCCCTGCCGGTTGGCGCCCGATTCGGCATTCTGCCGCAAATCCCTCAAGCGCTTCGCCGCCTGAACCGGTTCCCCGCGAGGGGCAGGCCGATTCAGGAGTTCAATTGAACACGACCCTACAGAGCATTCCCCAATCTCCGGACGCACCCCAAGACACCCTTGCTGACGCAGGCCCGGCCGCCGTACCGCCAGCGCCGAGTTTTGATGACCTCGGGCTGCTGCCCGAACTGCTGCGCGCCGTCAAAGACAACGGCTACACGCATCCGACCCCGATCCAGATCCAGGCCATCCCCATCATCATGGCCGGCAAGGATCTCATGGGCGGCGCCCAGACGGGCACCGGCAAGACCGCCGGCCTCACCCTGCCCCTGCTGCAACGCCTCGCGCGCCATGCCAGCAGTTCGCCCTCGCCCGCCCGCCATCCCGTCCGTGCGCTGATCCTCGCGCCGACGCGCGAACTGGCGATGCAGGTGCACCAAAGCGTGGTCACCTACAGCAAGCACCTGCCGCTGCGCTCAGTCTGCATCTACGGCGGTGTCGACATCCGGCCGCAGATCGCCGAACTTCGCGAAGGCCGGGAGATCGTCGTTGCCACGCCAGGCCGGCTGCTCGATCACGTGCAGCAAAAGAGCGTGACCTTCAACTTCGTCGAGGTGCTGGTGCTCGACGAAGCCGACCGCATGCTGGACATGGGCTTCATCCCCGACATCAAGCGCATTCTCGCCATGCTCCCGAAGGAACGGCAGAGCCTGCTGTTCTCGGCCACCTTCTCCAACGAGATCAAGAACCTCGCCGACAGCATGCTGAAGGCGCCGCAATTGATTGAGGTGG
>JAPLRA010000272.1:940-3480 GCA_026399445.1 Sulfuritalea sp. | reverse complement strand
AGGAGAACTGCGCAATGCAGAGTGGACGGAATTCGACCTGGAACAAGCTGAATGGAATATCCCTGCCGAACGAATGAAGATGCGAGAACCGCACTTGGTGCCACTAAGCACCCAAGCCGTTGCCATCCTGACCGAGCTGGACGCGTTGACAGGCTCCAGCCGGTACGTTTTCCCCGGTGCGCGGACCAATGGTCGCCCCATGAGTGATAACGCCATCTTGGCTGCCCTGCGCCGCATGGGATACGCGAAAGACGAAATGAGCGGGCACGGATTCCGCGCAATGGCACGAACGATCCTCGATGAAATCCTCGGGGTTCGGCCGGACTACATCGAGCATCAGCTAGCCCATGCGGTCCGCGACCCAAACGGGCGAGCCTACAACCGCACGGCGCATCTCGTTGAGCGGCGAAAGATGATGCAGCAATGGGCTGATTATCTCGACAAACTCAAGGCCGGCGCCGAAATTATTGCCTTGCATGGGCAGGTCGCGTAATGACTTGCAAGGCAAAATCGAACCGCGACTAGTAAAAATCTATACACCATAGAACCGCAGCGCCCTTCGTCGGAAGCCCTGTGGTAGGTCGTTATTCGGCCGGCCGTCAGTTGGGGGTATAGTCGGGCCTATTTTTCTCCATTGGAATACTGAAAATTCATGGCCCGCATTGAGGAAAAGATCGCCGAAATCGCCAATGCCGATTTGCGCCAGGCCATCGCCGAGGAAGTCGCCAAGCTCAAGAAGCGCACGCGCTTTGGTCTGGTGTTCGAGGAACATCAACCGGAAGTCGTCCCGATCCACGGTGCGCGCATCAAGCGCGATGCGCGGGTAGCGCTGAAAACCGGCAACCTAGCCGACATCTGGCGCGTGTTGTCGGTCAAGGATGGACAGGCCCATTGCAAGAAGGAGCGCGGCGAAGACCGCGATGCGCCAATCCATGAGACTTTCGACATCAATCAACTCATCGTCGTGCGCCGCATGGGCGAAGCGATCTATCCAGCGCTGACACCAATCAATGCCGTGCATAACGGCGATCCGGCGCAGCCGCATCACGTCCTGATCGAGGCCGACAATTACCACGCGCTGCAATTGATGCTATTCCCCTACGAGGGCAAGGTCGACTGCATCTACATCGACCCGCCCTACAACACCGGGGCGCGGGACTGGAAATACAACAACAACTATGTCGATGGTGTTGATGCCTGGCAGCACAGCAAGTGGCTCACATTCATGGCTCGGCGCTTGCGGCTCGCCAAGCGACTATTAAATCCAGCAACCGGTGTACTGATTGTCACCATCGATGAGCATGAAGTGCATCACCTTGGCTGCTTACTTGAGCAGGAGTTTCCTGATGCCTATGTGCAGATGGCGACCATCGTCATCAATCAGAAGGGTGTATCTCAAGGGCGGTTAGCTCGTGCCGAGGAATATGCACTATTCGTATTTATGCCTGAGGCGTTTCTGGAGACACACCACGACGATTTGCTTTCGCCTGATCGTTCCAACGAAAAGCGATTCATGACACCACGTTGGGAGTGGTTGCTGCGTGGTGGATCAAACTCCAAGCGCGAAGATCGACAAAAGCTTTTTTTCCCAATCTACGTTGATCCTGATCGACAGGCTATTACTGGTATAAGCCCGCCGAGTCTCCGTGAATTGCTGCAGCTTGGCTATGTCCGCCTTGGTGGCTTCGATAAAAAGCGAAGAACCTGGACGGTCCAATATCTGAATCGCGGAACTAGAGCACGCATTGAACGCGGTGAAATCATGATCGTTGGTCGCAACGATATTACCGGCGCTGTGCAGCTTGAGTATTCTGGTGACGAAGCAAAGCGCCGCAACATCAAAACCGTATGGCATCGTGGCACCCATGATTCAGGTATCTACGGTTCCAGCGTTCTCCGTTCCATTCTTGGTGGGGAGTCGAAGTTCTCGTTCCCGAAATCCATATATGCCGTGCGCGATGCAATTGCCGCCGTGGTTCGCGACAAGCCCAATGCGCTGCTGGCGGATTTTTTCGCTGGCAGTGGAACAACGCTCAACGCCGTCAACCTACTCAACGCCACCGACGGCGGCCAGCGGCAGTGCATCATCGTCACCAATAACGAAGTCTCCGAAGACGAAGCGCGCAACCTGACGGCACAAGGCTTTCAACCAGGACAGGAGGAATGGGATCAGCATGGCATCTGCCGTTCCGTGACTTGGCCGCGCTCGAAGTTCACCATGCTGGGCAAGCGCGACGACGGCACGCTATTGCCGGGCGACTACTTGACCGGCAAACAGGTGGCGCGTGAGAAGGCGCGCAGCATTCGTCAGCTTGGCTTTGCCGAAGGGCGCAATCTCACCGTGCCGCAGCGCAAGCAGATCGCCGCGCTGTTGCCAGCCGTGCCGCAAAGCAAGATAGACGATGCCCCGTGGTTCCTCGATGATGAGATTACCGTGTCGGTGCTGTGGGACGTGCAGCAGGCATCGGCTTGGCTGGAAGAATTGGCCGAGGTCGATCATGTCGCCGAAGTGTGCGTGGTGACGATGGAGAACCGGCTGT
>JAPLRA010000272.1:0-891 GCA_026399445.1 Sulfuritalea sp. | reverse complement strand
GGATTTCTTGACGCCCAGCGAGGTCCAGATGGGGCGGCAGTTTGCCGCCATCCTGCCGTTGCTGTGGATGATGGCCGGTGCGCGCGGCTTACGCCCGGCCGCTCCCGATCCGCATGCGCCGTGGGTGCTGCCGGCGGGATGCCCCTTCGCCGTACTGATGCAGGAAACCCGCTTCAAGGATTTTGTGCGCCATGTCGAAGCGCGCCCCGACCTGACGAACATTTTCATCGTGACAAATTCGACGGACACGGTCTACAAGCTGCGCCAGGAGTGGCCCGAGCGCCGCGTGGTGCAGCTTTACAAGGATTACCTTGAGAACTTCCGCATCAACCTGTCGGAGAACCCCGCGCCATGAAACTTGAGCTGAAGGATTTTCAGGATGTCGCGGTTGACGACCTGCTGCGCAAACTACGCCCCGCAAAGCGAGAGGCGCAGGACGAGGGCACGCATCAGGCCGTGATCCTCGCCGCACCGACGGGATCGGGCAAGACGGTCATCACGGCGGCCTTGATCGAGGAAATCCTGGCCGGCTCCGATCGCATCGAGGCGGAACCGGATGCGGTGTTTCTGTGGCTGTCCGATCAGCCAGTGCTCAACGAGCAATCGAAAAAGCGCATTGCCTCGGCATCGAGCAAACTGGGCAACAACGATCTGGTGATCGTGGATGCCGATTTCGACCGCGAAACCTTTACCGGGGGCAAGCTTTATTTCATCAATACGCAGAAGCTGGGCAAGGACAAGCTGCTGACTTCCGGCAAAGGCGACAAGCGGCAATACACGATTTGGGAAACGATCAGCAACACCGCGAGGACCAAGGCTGACCGCTTCTATCTCATCATCGACGAGGCGCACCGCGGCACCAAACCGCCAAGCGCGAGAGACGCAAACGAG
>JAPLRA010000148.1 GCA_026399445.1 Sulfuritalea sp. | reverse complement strand
ATCCAATTCGACGTGCTCCACCGTCCAGGGCGCCGTCAGCCCAAGCAACTGCCGGTACAACTCCACGCTGTCCATCGCACGTCCTCCTTGCAGACCATGCGCGAAAGCGTACTACTGACCCATAGAAATGTCTGAAGAACCTTCCAAGATAGACGCCGGCAAGCTGGAAATGGAATCCATCGTCTTCAGCCTCAACGACGTCCTGCAGCGGGTGGCCGGCATGTTCAGCCTGAAAGCCCGCGGAAAAGGCGTGGAACTGGTCATGGGCGCCCTCCCCGACGTGCCCGACCGCCTGCAGGGTGATCCGCTGCGTCTGGGCCAGGTGCTGATCAACCTGCTGGGCAATGCCCTCAAATTCACCGAACGCGGCGAGATCAGCGTGATTGTGCAGGCGATGACCGTCACCGCCGATGTGGCCAGCCTGCGCTTCGAGGTACGCGACACGGGCCTCGGCATGAACCCGGAGCAGCAGGCCCGCCTGTTCACCGCCTTCACCCAGGCCGACAGCTCGACGACGCGAAAATATGGCGGTACCGGCCTCGGGCTGGCGATCAGCAAGCATCTGGTGCAGCACATGCACGGCGAGGTTGGCGTCGAGAGCGAAGCCGGCGTCGGCTCGTGCTTCCACTTCACGGCGCGCTTCGACCTTCCCCCGGGCGAGGCCGCGCAGGCGCTCGCTCGCTCGCCCCTGGCCGGCAGAAGGATACTGATCGTGGACGACAACCGGGTCATGCGTACCCTGCTCGAGCGGCTCGTGCAGGCCCTGGGCTGCGAGGCCGAGACCTTCGATTCCGCTGAACCGGCACTGCTCCGGCTTCAGGCCGGGGCCTATGTCGACCTCATCCTGATGGACTGGTGCCTGCCTGGTCTGGATGGTCTGGCGACGGCCCGCTGCATCCGCGCGGCCGGGAACCCGGTGCCGATCATCCTGATTACCGGTGGTGAACCGGAGATGGCGCGGGCGCAGGCAGGCAGCGGCGAGATTCAGGCTTTCCTCGCCAAACCGGTGACGCGTTCGACCCTGCACGACACGCTGGTTGCCGTCCTCGGCGGACACGTCACACTGCCCCCGCTTGCGGCCCGCCAGGACACCACTCCAGTGCTGACCGGCAAGCACATCCTCCTTGTCGACGACAACGATTTCAACCGCGAAGTCGGCCGCGAGCTGGTCGGGCTCACCGGGGCCACGGTGCACACGGCCGACGATGGTGCGCAGGCCGTCGCTGCCGTAACGAGCGGCCGCTACGACCTGGTGCTGATGGATCTCCAGATGCCGGTGATGGACGGCTACACGGCCGCCCGTATCCTGCGCGAACGCTGGCCCGATCTGCCGATTCTCGCCCTCACCGCACACGCCATGACCGACGAGAAGGCTCGCGTACTGGCCGCCGGCATGAACGACATCGTCACCAAACCGATACTCCCTGACACCCTGTATGCCATGCTGGCCCGCTGGCTGCGTGACGGCGAGCCGGTAGCCGAGCGGTTTGACTCCGCGGACTCGCAAAGTGTGGTGCCGCCGGTCGCGCCTCCGGGGTCCGAGGTCTTTGATCTCGCCGCAGCGCTTGGCCGCGTGAATGGCAACCGAAAAATGCTCGACCGCTTTCTGCGCCTGTTTCGTGAAAGAAACGCCGGTGGCCTGAAGGAAATCGGCGCGGCCCTGGCCGCGCAGGACATCGAATCGGCGCGGCGCTTTGCCCACTCGTTGACGGGCGGCGCCGGCACTATAGGCCTGCTCGAACTGCAGGCGTCGGCCGCGGTCCTGGAGGCGACGCTGGCGCAGTCGCTGCAGGGTAAGGACGATCCGCTGCGCCGCGGCGAGGACTTCGCTGCGCTGGAAGGCAGCTGGGCGCGGGGCATGGAAGCGCTGGCCGCCCGGCTCGATACGGCCGACCTGGCCGACACATCCGCCCACCCCACACAAATATCCCCACAAGGAGCATCATGATGAACGAATTATTCGACGCAAGCCCCGCAGCGGTCGAGCCCGCCGGCCGTATCCTGATCGTCGATGACGATCCGGTCGTGGCCGGCATGCTCGGAATATCGCTGGGGACCGCCGGTCACGAGGTCATCGAGGCCAATTCGGGCGAGGAAGCGCTGGCCCTGCTCGCCGGGCAGACTGCGGAGCAGCAGCCCGATGTGGTGTTTCTCGACATCGAAATGGGCATGGGCATCGACGGCTACGAAACCTGCCGGCGCCTGCGCGACTCCGATCTTACGCGCGAGCTGCCGGTGATTTTCCTGTCCGGTCACGATGAACTCGATGACCGGATGCGCGCTTACGACGCAGGCGGCAGCGACTTCATGGCCAAACCCTTCGTCCCCGACGATGTTTTGCGCAAGGCCCGCATAGCGATCCGCCACAAGCGTCGGCAGGACGCCGCCGTTGCCGAAAAAAGCAGTTCGTTCGAGATGGCCATGACGGCGATGACCAGCCTTGGCGAAACGGGGGTCTTGCTCAAGTTCAATCGCGGCGCGCTGGGCTGCCGCACCCAGCGCGCGCTCGCCGCGCTGACCATCGAGTCCATGGCGTCCTTCGGCATCGACTGCCACGTCCAGCTGCGGACGCCCGCCGAAGTACTGACGCTGACGGCGCAAGGACCGGCCTCGCCGCTGGAGGAATCCGTGATCGAGCGATCGCGGACCATGGAGCGGATATTCAGCTTCGGCAACCGGCTCATCATCAACTATGACAATGTCTCCCTACTGGTCACCAACATGCCTGTCGCCGACGGCGACCTGTGCGGACGCATTCGCGATCACGGGGCAAGCATTGCCGAAGCGGCGGAACTGGCGGTCGGCAACATTGAGCTGCGCACCGATGCGATGCAGCGCGCCACCGATTTGCGTACGCTGGCCGATGTCAGTCGCAAGGCCGTCGAGACACTGCGCGGCAGCTACCGCGAGATGCAGATGGCGACGCGCATCGAAATGGAAACCATGACCAATACGATTGAGGGCATGTACGTGCATCTGGGTCTCACCAATACCCAGGAATTCACCATCAGCGACACCGTTCGCAGTGCGGTCGACCGCGTGCTGACCCTGTTCGAAGGCAACAGCGAACTCGATAATCACTTTGCCAGCATTGTCGATGGCCTGACAACAGCCGGCGACTACGTGGTCAACCAGGAGGATGAAGCGCCGCCGACGGTGGAGCTCTGGTAAGCCGCGCGCGGCGTCTCGTGCCCCGCCAGGGCAAGGGCGGCGGGCTATAATCGCCCGAAAATGCGCTTTCGATCAACTCAATGACACCCTATAGCGCCGCCGAAGAACGCCTGACCGGGAAAAAGTCACTACACCTCGCCGTGGGGTTCATGGCGGTCCTGCTTGTGGTGGCGTTCGTCGGCGAACTGGCGATCATGTTTCTTTTGCCGGAGCTGCTGCCGGCGAATGCCAGCGAACTGACGAAGACGCTGGTCGACGCGAGTCTGATTTCCCTGATACTCGCGGCAACCATCCCGCCGCTGATACTGTACTTGCGCAAACGCAACCTGCGCGTCCTGCGTCGCGCCCTGCGGTTGCAATACACCCTCGACCAGCACGCCATCGTCAGCATCACCGACGTCACCGGCCGCATCACCTACGCCAATGACCGCTTCTGCGAGATCAGCGGCTATGCGCGCGATGAACTCCTTGGCCAGAATCACCGCATCCTCAAGTCCGGCGTGCATCCGCAGGAGGTTTACGAGGACATGTGGCGCACCGTCGCCAACGGCAGCACCTGGAATGGCGAGGTCTGCAATCGCAACAAGGCGGGCGGGTTCTACTGGGTGCATGCCACCATCACGCCCTTCATGAACGCGCGTGGCAAGCCCGAGGAATACGTCGCCATCCGCACCGAGATTACAGTGCAGAAGGCTCTGGAAAAAGATTTGCAGCGGCAGCAGGCATGGTTGCGCACCATCCTCGACAACCTCGGCGAAGGCGTCTATACGCTCGATGCGCAGGGCAAGCTCGCCTACCTCAACGCCGAAGCCGAGCACCTGATCGGCTGGCGCATGGAAGAACTGGTCGGCAAGGGCCTGCACGACATCATCCACCACCATCGGCCGGACGGAAGTGCGCTGCCCGCGACGGAATGTCCGATCCACCTGGCGATGCGCGACCACCGTGTCTATCGTTCCAGCGACGAAGTGT